>BNVG01000075.1 GCA_025997935.1 Synergistales bacterium
CGTTCTTTTGTTACGCTCCCTTACGCACTATCTCCTTAATCTTCATCAGCCTTGAGAGCGTCGAGCGTTCTTGCTCGTCGAGCTTCATGCTGATGTAACGGATAGTCTCCGCGAGGTTCGGGATCATGACGTACTCCAAGGCGTTGACGCGCCGCCTCGTGCGCTCTATCTCGCCGGCCATAAGGCGAATTGCTTTCTCTTTGGCAGCTAAGTCGAGCAGTCGGACTGTCAACTTGCTGAACTGCTCAAGCGCCACGTCCAAAAGCGGCGGAACCGAGGCGAAGCCGTAGTTCACGGGGTTGCCCTCCTGAACGACGTGGTACTCAGGCACGATGACGCTCATCACGTTTCGCCACGTGACGGAGAGCGAGCATTTGGCGCCGGGGAACATAAGGGCTTGCTCAAGCACTTCGGGCGTCGTCTGGGCGCGGGAGAGGACAAACGTGCCGAAGCACTCTTTGAGCTCTTTCTCCACCTCTTCGCGAAGCGCCTTGCCCTCGCGGGCGCGCTCCAAAAACGCCTTTATCAGCGCGTCCTGCTTATCCTTGAGGAGCTTGTGGCCTCTTTTTGCGACGACATGGCGCTTTTTGAGGCGCGACAACTCCATGCGGTTGGGGTTTACATTTATGCGTGCCATTTCAGCACTCCCCCCGGCTAAGCCTTGTCCTTGGCTTCGAGCCTCGGCTTCAGGTACTTATCGATGTAAGCGTCGCGGACGCGCTTGAGCTCCTTGGTCGGGATCATGGTCAGAAGCTCCCAGCCGAGTTCAAGCGTGCTCTCTATCGTGCGGTTCTCGTACTCGCCCTGGCGGATATACTTATCCTCAAAGACGTCGGAGAAACGCGCGAAAGCCTTGTCCTCATCCGTCAACGCGCCCTCGCCCAAGATTACGGCCAGCTCCTTGGCCTCCTTGCCTCTCGCGTAGGCCGCGAAAAGCTGGTTCATGAGGTCGGCGTGGTCCTCGCGAGTCTTTCCCTTGCCGATACCCTTGTCTTTCAAGCGTGAAAGGGAGGGCAGGACGTCGACCGGCGGGTAGATGCCCTTGCGGTGCAACGCGCGGGAGAGGATTATCTGACCCTCCGTGATGTAGCCGGTGAGGTCGGGAATCGGGTGCGTCTTGTCGTCCTCGGGCATTGTGAGGATTGGAATCTGCGTGATGGAGCCGCTTTTGCCCTTGAGGCGTCCGGCGCGCTCGTACATCGTGGCGAGGTCTGTGTAGAGGTAGCCGGGGTAGCCTCGGCGTCCGGGGACTTCCTTGCGGGCGGCGGAGATTTCACGCAGGGCCTCGCAGTAGTTCGTGAGGTCGGTCAATATGACGACGACGTGCATATCGCACTCGAAAGCTAAATACTCGGCGGCCGTGAGGGCGATACGGGGCGTGGTGATACGCTCGATCGCCGGGTCGTCGGCTAAGTTGATATAAAGCACGGTGCGCTGCAGCGCGCCCGTTTTGCGGAAGTCCTCCATAAAGAATGAGGCTTCCTCAAACGTGATGCCCATCGCGGCGAATACGACCGCGAAGTCCTCGTGCCCGCTGATGACCGTGGCCTGACGCGCTATCTGCGCCGCCATGCGGTTGTGGGGAAGTCCGCTCGCCGAGAAAATGGGCAGCTTCTGTCCGCGAACCATCGGGTTCAGTCCGTCTATGGTAGAGATACCAGTCTGAATGAACTCGGACGGGAAGTCGCGCGAATACGGATTCATGGGCATACCGTTTATGTCAAGCGTCTTTTGAGGTATCAGCTGCGCTCCGCCGTCTATTGGCTCGCCGCGTCCGTTGAAGACACGGCCCAGCATATCGCGCGCAACGGGCAACGTCAGCACTTTGCCGAGGAAATGCGCTTTTGTGCCCTCGATGTCGATGCCGCTCGTACCCTCGAAGACCTGAACGAGGGCGCGGGTGGATTCTATTTCCAAAACGCGTCCGCGCCGTCTTTCGCCGCTCGTTAGCTCAATCTCGACAAGCTCGTCGTAGCGCACGCCAGACGTGTTCTCGACCATCATAAGAGGGCCGGAAAGGCCGGAGAGCGTCCTGTATTCTTTAGGCAACGTTTTCATTCTGCTCACCGCCTTCCGCTGAGACGTCGGGAACAATGGCGCTTATCTGCTCCTTGATGACGTTCTCTAACTTGTTTATGTCGTTAATCTGCTTCTCCTCGAGGTAGCGCATACGGGCTATCTGCTCGCGCACCTTGAGGTTGAAAAGGTCGTTCATCGGCGCGCCCTTTTTGAGGGCCTCCATGCCGGCGTGGTGGAATTTCACTATTGTTTTGAGCATACGGAACTGCTTATCCATGGAGGCGTAGGTATCGACCTCGTGGAAAGCGTTCTGGTGCAAAAAGTCCTCTCTGAGCGACTTCGCCGTCTCAAGCACCATGCGCTCCTCGCGGGAAAGCGCGTCTATTCCGACCAAGCGCACGACCTCGCGAAGCTGATCTTCTTCTTCAAGAAGGCTCATGGCCTCGACGCGAAGTCCGCTCCACTCGTCGTCGAAGCGGGCGTCCCAATACTCGTCGAGGGTCTGAGTGTAGAGGGAGTAGCTCGAAAGCCAGTTGATGGCCGGGAAGTGGCGCTGGTAGGCGAGGTTGGCGTCAAGGCCCCAGAAGACCTTCGTGACGCGGAGGGTGTTCTGCGTGACCGGCTCGGACAAGTCGCCGCCGGGAGGCGAGACCGCCCCGATGACGCTGACCGATCCCTCGCGCCCGTCCTTGCCCTTGACTATGCAGCGACCGGCGCGCTCGTAGAACGACGCGAGGCGCGTGCCGAGGTAGGCGGGATAGCCCTCTTCGCCGGGCATTTCCTCAAGGCGGCCTGACATCTCGCGCAGGGCCTCGGCCCAGCGGCTTGTGGAGTCGGCCATGAGAGCGACGGAGTAACCCATGTCGCGGTAGTATTCGGCCAGCGTGATGGCCGTGTATATGGACGCCTCACGGGCGGCGACGGGCATGTTAGACGTGTTGGCTATGAGCGTCGTGCGCTTCATCAGAGGATGTCCGGTCTGAGGGTCGTCGAGCTCCGGGAACTCCAAAAGCACGTCGGTCATCTCGTTTCCGCGCTCGCCGCATCCGACGTAGACGACTATCTGCGCCTGCGCCCACTTGGCGAACTGGTGCTGAATGACGGTCTTGCCCGAGCCGAAGGGCCCCGGAACGCAGGCCGTGCCGCCAAGGGCTATCGGGAAGAACGCGTCGACTATGCGCTGACCCGTGGACATCGGAACGTTGGGCGGAAGGCGCTTGGCCACCGGGCGGGGCTTACGCACCGGCCAGCGTTGAAGCATTTTGACCTCGCGCTTCGTGCCGTTGTCGTCGATGGTCGCGATAACTTCCTCAACGGTATGCTCCCCGCCGCTGATACTCTTTACCGTCCCCTTGACCCCTATCGGAACCAAGATTCTATGCTCGACGACGACGGTCTCCTGAACGATACCCAAAACGTCGCCCTCTTCGACCACGTCGCCGGCTTTGACGCGCGGCTCGAACTTCCATTTTTTGCTGCGGTTGATGGAAGGAACGTTTATTCCGCGCGATATGAAATGGCTCTTGGCCGCCTGCTCGATGAGCTCAAGCGGACGCTGAATGCCGTCGTAGAACTGCTCGATGATTCCGGGCCCAAGCTCAACGGAAAGAGGCTCGCCCAAGCAAACGACTGGCTCTCCCGGCATAAGGCCGCTTGTCTCCTCGTAAGCCTGAATCGACGCCGTGTCGTCCTTGAGTTCGACGATCTCCCCGACAAGGCCGATGTCGCCGATATGCACAACGTCATACATGCTCGATCCCAGCATTCCCTTAGCGACAATCAAGGGGCCGGAGATACGCTCTATGACGCCTCTGATTTTATTTTCTTCATTGGGCATAATTATCTTCCCTCACTATCTCTCTGCAAAAATATCCATGCCGACGGCTTTTTCGACGCTGTTTCGGATGGATGCAAGGCCAGCGCCCGTACTTCCCATTATGCCGGGCAACGGAAGAACGCTTGTTGAATAGGCGTCAATGACGTGTTCGACCTCCTTGGTGAAGTCGACGAACAAATCTTCCTGAATAAAGACGACGGCGTAGTCCTCCCGCGCCAGTTTTTCAAGAATGTGCCCAAACTCGCCGCGCTTTTCAGGCTTCAAGGCAAAAGGAGTTATCCCGACGGCCTGGAACGGCAACACCATCTCGTAGTCTCCGATGGCCGCCATAGGCATGGCTGTCTTTGCCGTTGCTTTGTTATCTGCCATGGCTCAACAACCTCCTTGCGAACTCGCGGTTCAGGCCGTTAGCCACGCACACGAGAGCTATACGTAAATTCTTCGCTTCTTCGTCTTTTTGAAGAAGATAAAGCAGGATGTTTTCCGGGGCCTCGCTCTTGTAGCGCGCGCTGTTCAAAACCTCTATAAGCGAGGCTGAAAGCGCCTTCGACACATCGCAAAGCACGGCCTGAGTGTCAGACCTGTCCTGAATGCTATCGAATATAGCTCCGAAGCTCGTGTGAGAAAGCGATTTCCCCCAGGATTCTAACGGCTCGCTCAGAAGACGAGAGGCGTCGTCGGGGCTTATAGTTCCGCCCTTATGGAAGTAACCGCGAACGGTCGCCGGGTCGACGTTCAGCCTCGAAAGGCGAAGCGCGCTTCCGATGTTCTCGGCGTCGATTTTATGCTCCACCCAGCGGATAATCTCAGGGATTTTGAGCTCGGAAGCCACTTTCTTCAAGGCGGTGAACAGGCAGTCGTCGATAATAAGCTCAGCGTCGCGGGCGCTTTTAGTCTGCTCCCACACCGACCAGGCGTGAGGAATGACGTCGGTCAGGCCATAAGGCAAAAACCCGTACTCCTCGCCCTCGATAGCCAGCACTAAAGTCTCGGTGTCGATAGCCCCCATTGTGGAAAGAAGGTCGTGGCGGCGCTCGCCGCCCTCACGGGCTTTGAAAACGCTCTTCAGTATGACTTTTACGTTGTTAAAGTCGTGTGGCATTCTGTAGATGTCGAGAAGCCTTTTGTCGGGCACGAACTGCTCCAAATCTTTGCACGTGGCGACAAGTTCGGCGTCGATTACTTTATCGAACGAGAGCGCGCCTCCCGCTATCCATTGCCCATAGACCGTCTCGCCAAGGGATTTAAGCGCCTCTTCGAGCGTGACGCATTCAATCAGACGAGTGAAAAAAGCGCCGTCCAAAAAACGGTTTTCCATGGCCCTGAGACGAGCCACAGCGTACATATAACTCATTCATCGCACCTCCTTTTCAGAATATATAAACATAATATATTCTAAAATCAGGAGAGTAGCCGACTGACGACGTCCGACTCTATATCGGGGCGAATGTCCCCCACCAGCATATCCCAGGAGCAGTTGATGTCTATTTTCCCGTTGCGTAGGATGAAACCGCCGCTTATTGGCTCACGCGATTGGGAGAAAGATATGCGCGACTGGTGCCCGGCGTTATAGCTGTCGAGCCAAGCGCCGTCGATATAACGCTCGTTCTTGCCCACAAAGAGAACCTCGTCCCCCGTCTCTACGGCACGCTCAAGGAGCGAGTGGGTGAAGGAAAGGTATTTGTCCCGGGGCAAATCGACTAAAAGACGCAAGGCGCTCTCGAAAGACTCCCCGATGAGACGCTGTTTTACGCCCAAATCCAATTTGGCCGCGTCGAGGTTGGCCACTATCTCGCGCCTCTTTGCGATCTCAGGCTCCTCTTTGGCAAAACGCTGCCGGTACGAGTCGCGCAAGGCCTTCGCCTCGTCGTCGGCCTTTCTGTGAACGTCCGCGACGCGGGCGTCATTCTCCGACTCCACCGCTTTTATTTGAGCCTGCGCCTCCGTGCTTATTTTTGCTTTGATATCGGCAAGCGACATGAGAGACACCCGCCCTAACCGAGCTGGACTCCCATAAGCATAAGAATGCTCGAAAGGAGCGCCAACACCGCGTAAGTCTCGACCATGGCCGGCAGGATTATGGCCTTGCCCATAGCCTCCGGCTTCTTCGCGATCATCTGAATGGACGCGGCCGAGGTCTTGCCCTGCCATATAGCCGAGTACCAGCCGACAAACGCGACGGGCAGACAGGAGGCCAGAATCTGCAGGCCCTGGTTCCAGGTCACGAGGACGGCCTCGCCGCCGCCCAAAAGCCCGAGCTTATTCAAGGCAAAAAACATAATAAGAAGGCCGTAAATGCCCTGTGTGCCGGGAAGAGCCTGAAGGATAAGGCAGCTTCCGAACTTGTCGGGATCCTCGGTCATAACGCCCGCGGCGCTTTCACCCGCGATTCCGATACCCACAGCAGAGCCTATTCCCGCAAGAAGCGAAGCTAAGGCCGCACCAAACAAAGCAAGCGTAAGTCCCAGATATTCCATAACTTTAAGCACTCCTCTCAAGTCTTTTAAAAATGAATTTGTGAATTTATCCAGCTATATCGACGTACTCGGACGAAAGGCCAAGAGGCTTGAACGCGACGCCGCCGCCTGTGTAAAATTTACCGAAGAACTCGACATACTGCAGACGAAGCGGATGGACAAACGAGCCCAATACGTTGATGATAAGGCCGAACATGTGTCCGCCCACGATGATGGTTATGGCTGCGAGCCAACCTATGGCTGGTAGCCCGGCCGCCATGCCGCCCAGCAGATTGATTATCATTCCGATAACGGCGGAGCCGAAGCCAAGCGCCAAAAGTCTGCTGTAGCTCAGTATGTCGCCGAGGTAGGACGTCGCGCCGTAAAGCGCCAGAAGCCCTGATATGATTTTACCGAAAATGTTCTTCTTCTCGCGTCCGGCGTACCAGAAAACAAGAACGGCTCCGACCGCCGACATCACCTTGGACGCTTCAAAGAGAAGCCCGGGCAAGGCTCCCGCCGCGCCTACGCCAAAGAGAAACAGACCGACAATAAAGAGGAACCACGATATTTTGTCCCCTATGGCGTCGGCGTAGTTTCCGTGGCGGATGTGGTCATAAGCGCCTATCAGAAGGCCAAACATGAGGTGTACGAGGCCGAAAACAAGCGAAAAGCCCAACACCAGCATAGGGTCTTTCATGGGATCCATAATCATAATGGCGTTTTTGACTGCCCTAAGCGGCGCCATAAAGAAAAACGCGTCGATGAAGTCGCCGAAGAAACTGCCGGTAAGCACGCCGTAGATGAGCGTAGCAACCGCGCCGTAGGCGAAAATCATAATGAAGTCCTTCACCGTCTTTGGTATGCGCTTGTATTTGCGGAAAAGTATCCACATGGCCGCCATCATAACTATGGCATAGCCGGCGTCGCCAAGGCATATCCCGAAGAACGCGAAAAAGAACGGAGCCAAAAGAGGCGTAGGGTCTGTTTCGCCGTAGGGAGGCGGGGAGTAAAGGTTGGTAAGTATCTCGAAAGGCTGTACCACGCCAATGTTCTTCATCAGCGTCGGCGGGGTTTCGCCCTCTTCGGGCGCCCTATCAAAAAGCGCTATATCGGGGCTGACGGCCTCGATTTTCTTCTTGAACTCCGGCAACGCCTCCGTCGGAATCCAGAAGTGCGTGATGAGCGTGCTTTCGGTGGCGTCGCTCGACAACATCGCTTTCGCCCGCTCCGCCATATTGTTCCAATAGTCGGAGAGTTTCTGTACAACAGGTATTGTCTCGGACGCGATTTTTTTGAGGCCTTCTAAAATCTCGGCCTCTTTTTTATCGCACTTGGCGATTTCGGCGTCGATTATTTTCGACTCGCCCTCGACGTTGCCCGTTATGTGCTCCGGAACCTCGACAAAGGACATGCCGGCGTGAACCGCAGTGTCCAAAACCTGTTGCTCCACGGCTGGCGCGTACATAAGAACGCACCAAGCCGCGCTGGTTTTAGAGGTTTTGGCTTTCTCGTCGCCAGAGCCGCAGATGAACAACTCGGTCTCTTTGGCCAAAGGCTTGAGCTCCTCAGAAAGAGAGGCTAACTGGTCTTGTTTCAGAGTCCCAACAACGCCTTTAAGAGAGCGCGTCCCATCGCCCACGACCGAAAGCGAATACGGAAAATCCTTCAATTTGAAAAGGATTTCTTTGTTGACTCTGTGCTGCGATGAAGCGACGCGCACTTCCCCAAGCGTCGTCTCCAATTCCTTGACACGTGCGGATATTTTCCCCAAATCCGTCCCCGCCGCCGTTCGCGCCATCTCCGCCATAGATAAAACCGGCCTCTCGCCCAGCATTCGGTCAAGAGACGAGACGGGGTCTGTGTAAAATGACCCAAGGGTGCGGAAAAGATAGCGAATATGCGTCACCTGCTCCTCGCATAGGGCCAGCTTTTCACCCCAGTCAGCCACGCGTAAAGCAACCGAATCGGGAGCGCCCGACGCGCTCACAACTTGGCAAACCCCACTCTCCTGCAAGGCCTTGGCCACTTCGTCACGAACGGATTTGTGATAGTAAAGCTCCGCTTTCCTGAGCTCAGCCACGCCCATATCTCGCCATCACCTCTTCCGTTATCCAAGCCGCCGTTTTCGCGACTTTGTCCTTGTGCTGCGCGTAGAACGTCTTTCCGGTCGCCTCGCGCCCCGTGACTATTTCACGAGCCTTCTCCTCGGCCTTTTTTTCAGCCGCCGAGATGTTCTCCCTAAACTGCTTAGCCGCTCCCTGCTTCGCTTCTTTCACCAGGTTCTCCGCGTCCGTCAACGCGCCGTTCAACCGCTTCGCCGCGCTCGCTCTCGCGTCGCGCAAGCCGGCCGCCGCCTTATCTTCCGCCGCCTTGATTTCATCGACAAGATTTGCCGCCATCTTCGCACCCCCCTTCAAACCGTTAATCATTATAGAAACCATTAATATACTGCGTAGTAATTCAGAATACTCTTGCAGTATACAGCTTTTTGGAAATGAAAACAACATTTCGTGATGTTATGCCAGAGCCGTTTCACAAACCGCCCGACCACCAACGTAACCAGAACAATATACCCAACATGACCACAGATTCGGCGTAAGACACCATTCTGAGTTGATGTGTTCTGCTTTTTGCTATAGAATAGCGGCATGGCTGAGTGAAACGGCTATGTGAAACAGGAGGACAATCGCGAAGTGGCAAAAACATCAGGCAAAAAACAAGAACGCGATACGGCTCAAATATTCGACTTAATCTTAAAGCAGTTGATACGATTGTCAAGTGCGGCAGTAATTCAATTCATCAACGGTCTGTTCGGTACAAATCACCCGTTAGACAGTACCGTTGATTATCCCAACACTGAAAACGTATCGAAAAAATTACGTCGCCTCCACTCGGACACCATCATTATCATAGGCGAGACATACGCTTACCATATCGAAGCCGAAATAGGAGACGACGAGAACATTGTCATTCGAGTCTTTGAGTATGGCTTTATGGAAGGGCTTCGCACGAAAACAACGTCGGAGGACGGGAGTAAGATATCAATAAAATTCCCGAACGCAAGGATTATATACTGGGAGACGACAAAGAAAACGCCAGATGAAGTAATGCTTTCTTTAGAGTTTTCCGAAGGCGAACAATATAACTACAAAGTGAAGTCGTTCAAATTTCTTGAGCATGACATAAAAGAGCTTGAGGAACGTAAGCTCGCTATTCTATTACCGTTCTATGTGCTAACCAACCATGATTTTCCATCACAACGGAGGATGAAAAAATCTGTTTCCTGTGAGGCCGCTTAAGACACGATATATTATTTATGTTAGAATAACACTCATCAATAGGGCATAGACCCTG
>BNVG01000076.1 GCA_025997935.1 Synergistales bacterium
CCGGTGAGAGGCTGGGTGGTGCCGATGATAATGGGCGTAGCGCCGAAAGCCTCACGGGAACCGCTACACGCGACAAAGGACAGACAAACCAATAAAACCAACGATATTACAAACGTTTTCTTCATTTCTTAATTCCTCCCCAATCTGATTTTTTATATCCGTACAAAAACGAAAGAAAATCTTAAACATTGGAAGCAACTAAGTAATTTTACGTGTTACAACAGCATAATAGACAAGGAATTTTGTATTGTCAAGATGTGAAGATATGAAGATGTGAAGAATTATTGTGAAGAATGAAAGTTTGCGGTTAGCGTTATAAAAGGGTAAAACGATTACGCGATCTCATACGCCCTCAGTAGCGCGTCCGTATATCGCCCGTCCTCGCGGCTTACAAACAAGGGCGGCTCCACATCAAGCCCCAAGCCGCCGCCCTTCAGTCCCTCCACAAGAAACAGACCGGCGCTTTCTCCCTGCCTCGGGTAGACCAATTTCAGCCTCTTTGGCTCTATTTTGGCCCCCCTCATCAACGCCAAAAACTCCGCCATCCTGTCGGCCCGGAAGACGGCAAAAAAACGACCCTTGTTGTTCAAAAGCCATTTGCTCGCGTCCATCACGTCGGTCACTGTGCAACAGTCGCTCTGCCTCGCTATCGACAGGCTCTCGGAGGGGCTTCTGCGTCCGCGTCCCGTCTCCTCGTAGGGCGGATTGACAACGACGCCGTCAAACGCGCCGCACTCCAAGGTTCTGTAATCCCTCAAGTCCATGCGTCGAAAGGACACGTTATCCCCAAAGCCGTTTTCGCGCAGGTTTCTTTGCGCCATTTCCAGAAGCTCCGGCTGAATTTCTATGCCGAGTACGCTGAACTTTTCGGGGAAGCGCAGGGCGAGCATAAGGGACACCGCGCCCGTCGCCGCGCCGAGTTCGATAAAGGACGACAAACGCGCACGGGGCCTGAGGCGAACATAGTCGGCCAGCAACACCGTGTCCATGCTCACCCTCGGCCCCTTGTCCGGTTGCCAAAGTTTCAGCCTTCCGTATAAAATCTCGTCGTGCGTCATATATGACAGGTCAGTTAATTTACTCAGATAATGCGCTTTCCGCCGATAAACGCCGCCTTGACGTTGACGTCCTCGTCAAAGAGAATCATGTCGGCGTCCTTGCCCACGTCAAGCCCGCCCTTGGTCGCCTCCATGCCTATGACGCGGGCCGGTACAAGGGAGGCCATGCGGACTGCGTTATAAAGTGAAACGTCCGTGAATCGCGTCATATTGCGTACCGCCTCATTCATGCTGAGAGAGGACCCGGCTAAGCGTCCGTCTCCCAACCTTATGACGCCGCCTTTTACCACCACTGCGCGTCCGTCGTCCCTGTCGTACTGGCCGTCAGGCAAACCATTGTATCTGACGGAGTCGCTTATCAGGCACATACGGTCGGGGCCTTTGAGGCGATAGATAAGCTGGAGTATGGCGGGGTCGAGGTGTGTTCCGTCGGCTATGACCTCACAGGTAACTCTGTCGTCCAAGAGGCAGGCCGCTATGACGGACGGGTCTCTGTGAGTCATGGCGCGCATCGAGTTGAACGTATGAGCCGCCAGCGTCACGCCGGCGTTTATGCCGTCCATGGCCTCGTCAAACGTGGCGTCGGTATGGGCGGCAGCGGCCACGACGCCCGCGTGTCTGAGGCGGCGTATGGCGTCGAGAGACCCGGGAAGCTCCGGCGCGAAGGCCATGACGCGGATATTTCCGTTTCCGGCTGAGAGCAGGGTGTTGAGGTTCTCATGCGCTATCGGACGAAGAAGCTCAGGCGGGTGAGCGCCGCGTTTTTTCATGGATATATAGTTTCCTTCAACATATACGCCGAGGCATCGCGCCCCCTTGTGGGGTTTTCTGTCGTCGCTATCCTTATCGCAAAACTTCGCCGCCGCGTTTACGGCGCGCCAAAGCTCTTTCTTCTCCGCCGTGTCCGTGGCGGCTAAGAAACCCGTCACGCCGTGCTTGAGTTGGTCTATGGCTATGCTATCGAGCGACTCGTCTGACGCGTCCATGACGTCAAAGCCCGCTCTCCCGTGGTTATGAATGTCTATGAAGCCCGGCGACAAAAAAGACCCGCGCGCGTCCAATTCGCTGTCCACCTCGGCCTCTATATGAACGCCCAAAGCCGCGACACGCCCGTTCAGGGCCAATAGACTGCCCTCCATTATACGGCTTTGCGTGATAATCTTCGCGTTTTTGATCAATAATCGTTCCATGGATAATCTCTGAGCCTCTGTTACGGAACTTTTATGGACATCAAAAAGTCTTTGTTGGTTTGGGTTTGCCTGAGTTTGTCCAAAATGAGATTGAGCGCCCCCGCCTCGTCAACGCCAACTATGCGCTTTCTCAGAAGCCAAAGCCTCGCCAGCTCTTCCTCGCCGAGCAGGAGGTCTTCGCGCCTCGTGCCGGAGCGCGTTATGTCGATAGCCGGGAAGATGCGCTGTTCGGCCAATTTTCGGGAAAGGTGCAACTCCATATTTCCAGTGCCCTTGAACTCCTCGTATATGACGTCGTCCATGCGACTGCCCGTATCGGTCAGAGCCGTGCCTATGATGGTGAGGCTTCCGCCCTCCTCGAAGTTGCGGGCCGCGCCGAAAAATCTTTTTGGGAAATACAACCCGGACGGGTCGAGACCGCCCGAAAGCGTGCGCCCGGACGGCGGAACGGTGAGGTTCGAAGCGCGGGCCAAACGCGTTATAGAGTCGAGCAATATGACGACGTCCCGCTTGGCCTCGGCCAAACGCTTGGCCTTTTCAAGCGCGAGGTTGGCCACGCGGATATGCTCGTCGGCCGGCCTGTCGAAAGTGGAGGCTATAACCTCCCCGTCCACGGAGCGCGCTATGTCGGTGACTTCCTCCGGGCGCTCGTCTATAAGGAGAGCCATGAGAATAATGTCGGGGCAGTTCGTGGAGATAGCCCCGGCTATACGCTTCAAAAGCGTGGTCTTACCAGCCTTTGGCGGAGAAACTATAAGGGCGCGCTGGCCCAAGCCTATAGGGGCGAAAAGGTCCACAAGGCGCGTAGCGAGCTCCTTAGGCCCGAGTTCGAGATTTATTTTCACATTTGGGAATATCGGGGTGAGAGAGCCGAATTGAGCGCGGCGGCGCGACTGCTCGGGGTCTGAAAAATTGACGGTCTCGACGCGAAGCAGGGCCTCGTAATGCTCCTGGTCCCGCGGAGGGCGGATTAAGCCCCACACCACGTCTCCGTTGCGTAAACCAAAACGCCTTATCTGCGAAAGAGAAAGATAAACGTCGCCATCGGTAGGCAACATACCCTTGGGGCGCAGAAAGCCGAACCCCTCCGGCAAGATTTCGAGCGTTCCGCCGCCGAATTTGTAGTTCATGCTCTCGGCCTGAGCTTTCAGCACCGCAAAAATCAAATCGTCCTTGTGAAGCGTCGTCGCTCCCGAGGCGTTCAGGTCTTTGCCTATATCGCGAAGCTCCGTCAGTTTCAAAGACGCTAAGTAGGCGTAAGTATGCTTGGGTTTTGGGGGGACGTAAACTTCCGTGACGGCGGGCGTTTCTGACACGACAATCGCGGAGGTCTGAACCGGCGTCGCGGCCGCTTCCGGCGTCGCGGCGAGAGCTACGGGCGGCTCGGCCCGCGCGGGCGCGGTTTCGGCTATGGCCGGTTCGGGCGGCAAAGGCAAAAGCGCGGTCTCCGCGACCTTACTTCTCGGCGGACGCCCTCTGCGCGGCTTTACCGGCGCGACGACCAAATTCACGGCTTCCATTGAAGCGTTTTGAGGCGCGTTTTTCTCTGAATCGGAAATAGAAGCCCTCCGCGGCTTCCGAGTCGGAGTAGCCGTCTCTTTAATCTCGGCCGCTTCCGCTTCGGTCGCCCGGTCTCTTTTCAACCTGACCATCACAACGCGATACCTTTGCAATAACCGTACTTTCTTGCCTTTACTCTTGCCCTTCTCATTGCTCTCACCTCATAAAAACAGGATTACTCAAAAAAAATATCTCAATAAATCTCAAACCTGAAATCGGAGAGATTTTTGTTGTCATAAAAAATGCCCAAAGAATAAAGCCCTCTCGGCAAAGGCTTGCCGTTTTCCAGCACAAGACCGTAAATCTTCGAGCCAAATGATTCGGAGAGCGTGTAAGAGTCCGCCTGAACGAGTTTATTTCCAAAAGACCACAGCAACCTTATGTCGGCGTCAGGCGCGGCCTTGCTGTAATCAAAACGCAGACAGACCTGCATGGCCCCGTACGGAAACCTCGAAACAACGCCTGTAAGTCGAAGCCTGTCGTCCACTTCCGTGGAAAACGTGACGTTGTAAATTTTCAGAGATTCCCCAAACCTGATGCCGTTTTGACGAATGATCCAAAAAGAAAGGAACGATAAAACCACAGCGAAAAGAATAACCAACAACAAAAAAGGTTTTCTCTTTCTCGGCGTTCTGTTTTTATACATTTTCTTGGGATCTCGCTCGGGCAGTATAGTTAATTATACCTGAAAATTTCTTAAATACCAGTTTTTGATCTTAAAAGATACTTGATTAAGCTCGTCAAGGCCCGCTCCGTCAACCGACAGCCCGCTACTGCCCGAAACCCCGTCGATGGCGCGCGCGCGCTCCAAGGCGCGGAGCATCGTTTCCTCTTCGTTTTCGCCCTTTCCGAGCCATTCGCCATACATAACCCCAAGAGCGACCGCAAGCGCGTAAGCGCCCCAGTTAGATATATCGACAGGCAGACAAACCGTGGACGGAACCGTGCAAAGACAGTCGGCGTAAGTCGGCGTAACCTCTGATAAGCCTACGCGCAAAGACCCTGTGCCAGCCTCGTTGCCGCCGTCCCCTATGCCGATAACAGCGCGTCCGCGGCGCAGCGCGGCAAAAGCCGCCATATCAAGCGGAGACACAACAGAGCTTATATCGACGCCCTTCATATTATAGTAACGACCGTCCTCAGCCCGCCCCGGACGCTCAATAAAAGTCAGCAAATCAGCGCGTCTGTCTATTTTGTCGGGATCGTCCACGCAAGCGACGACGGGCCCGCCCACGCTACGCGAACAGCCCGCCACCGCGTCGTAGTTGCGCGCGTCGGTGACAAGAGATACGTTCTTGCCGACAAGCGACAGCGCGCGCCCCAAAATTACGGCGCCGGGAGGCCCGTCTGTCTCAGGCGCGCCGGCGCTTTTGATGAAAAACCCCGTGATTATAACAATGCGGTTCGCGCGGCTCAAAAGCGCGCAAGCATCCCTAAAAAACTCGGGGCGGCAAAGAGCCGAGGCTCCGCGAGAGCGGGAATCGGACGCCACGATTTTTCGCAAAGATGAAAAATCAACGGATGTAAAGTCCATATTTTGGGGGTTCATATATGATTCGGCTTTAGTTCAATTTATCGACAAGTTCCAAAAGCTCAGGACTGAGCGATTTCTGCTCAGACCATGAGCGTTCGAGATCACTTAAAACCATACGGTGACTAATATCTCCTACCATGAGCCCTGTTTTTCCCACAAAGAGCGACTCGGCGGCATACGCCCCCATACGAGAGGCCAAAACCGCGTCGAAGGCCGTCGGGCTTCCTCCCCTCTGAATATATCCAAGCACCGTCACGCGCGCGTCATAGCCGCCGGTGTCCTGGAGCTGGTTCTTCATCTCGTTGGCGCTCATCACGCCCTCGGCTAAGATTATCAGAGTGTGTGTCTTTCTGTTCGCGTGCGAGTCGTTCAGCCTCTGGCAGAGTTTGCCGATAGAAAGAGACCGCTCAGGCACGACGACGTACTCCGCGCCGGTGGCCACGGCCACCTCAAGAGCCAGAAAGCCCGCGTTGCGCCCCATCACTTCGACGATAAAAAGCCTGTCATGGCTCGACGCCGTGTCGCGCAGTTTCATGATAGCCTCGAGCGCCGTATTGACGGCCGTGTCGTAGCCAATCGTTTCGTCCGTGCCCGAGACGTCGTTGTCTATCGTGCCGGGTACGCCGATGGTGGGCATACCCATGTCGTGCAGGAGCTTAGCCCCATGAAAAGAGCCGTCTCCGCCTATCACGACAAGCCCCTCAATGCCCGCCGCCCTCATTTTTTCTATGGCCTGCTTGCGTCCTTCCTCGGTCTTGAATCTATCGCTACGCGCGGTTTTCAGAATAGTCCCGCCCCGGTGAAGAATCCCTCCGACGGAAGACCTGTTGAGCGGAATGTAATCCCCGTCTATAAGCCCTTCATATCCGCGCATCACGCCGACGCACTCCTTGTCGTTGTAAAGAGTCGTCCTGACGACGGCGCGTATGGCCGCGTTCATGCCCGGAGAATCCCCTCCGCTGGTCAGTACCGCTATGCGTTTCATTTACTTGCATCCTCCCTGTTAATGATAAATGATAAAAGAACCCTAACGCTTTTGAATCTCCTCGACGCGCGAGGCAAGCTCCGACAACTCCGTGTCTATGGCGTCGAGCTGCTTCTGAAACCCGGCTCTGTCAGCGTTCAGCTTTTCGAGCCGTTTTATAAGCCTGTCCACCTCGAGCCTGTCGGCGGCGGTTCCTTTGTTCAGGACAGACGGGTCGTCCCGCGTTATGTCCCAGACAAAAATAAGATCTCCGCCGGGCGTCGTGGCCGTACTCATAGAGCCGCTCATGAAAAGTCTGAGTTGTTTGACGCCGTCCATTTGGTTTTTCCCTGTTTTTTCGTCAAAACGCGGAAACCATATCATACCGTCGCGTTTTCCCTGCAACTTGAAATTGAACCTCTTGTCGTAGTCCGACGGGGTCAAAACCTTCCTGCCGACGTAGAGCTTGAGATGTTTGTCGAAGGGCTGCAAATAGACGGGCGTGCCCGATGTGTCGAACTCTACGTGAAACGCTATGTTCTCATCGAGATTGAGCGTCCTCAGGAGGGTATATCGATAGCGCTCCTCCTCGTCCCTCGTCCAGAGGTTCTTCTCGGCCTCGGAACGTATAAGCGCCTCTACGTATTCAGCTGAGTAATAAGTCACCTTTATACTGACGCTCTGTATTCCGTCACGCTCACTGCGCGACTGGGTCTTGCTCCAGGACTTGAGGATCTGATCCTCGACCGCGCCCTCAGCGCCGAGCGCGCAAACAAAAAACGCGCTCATCATAACAAGGCTCAAGCAAATTTTCATCTTAAATATTTGACGGTTTCGATTAAACATCATTCGTTACATTTCCCCTTTCTTGAAATCCCTTAAAACAAAATCACGCCCAATTATACTATATTTTATTTTTTCTTCAGCTTATACACCATCGCCAAAATCTCCGCGACGCCGCGATAGAGGTTTTCAGGCACTTCATCCCCGACTTCCACCGCGTTAAAGAGCGCCCGCGCCAAGGGCTTGTTTTCGACTATCGGAACGTTATGTTGCAAGGCCAGCTCTCTAATTCTGCGGGCTATAAAGCCCTTGCCCTTCGCTACTATCTGTGGCGCGGCCATGAGCTCGCGGTCGTAGGCCAAGGCTACTGCCAGCGTGGTTGGGTTCGTGATTACGACGTCGGCCTTAGGCACGGAGGACATCATTCTTTTTTTGGCCAGCTCGCGCTGTTTTTGGCGGATTTTTTGTTTTATCTGGGGGTCTCCCTCCATCTGCTTATACTCTTCTTTTATATCGTGTTTGCTCATTTTTATGGACTTTTCAAATTCCCATTTTTGATACATATAGTCAAACAAAGACATGATCAGAAGCATAAACGCGAGGCGCATGGAGAGATCCCACAGCAAATCCCAGATTTGAAACGCGCCGTCCTCCATAGGGAACTGAATGGCGCGCATCGCTATCGGCAGTTTGTCGCGCAGGGCCACGTATATCACGAACACAAAGAACGACGACTTGAGAAGCCCTTTGAGAAGCTCAACTATTGAGCGCATGGATATGATTTTTTTCATTCCGCTGATTGGATTGAGCCGGCTGAGGTCAAATTTGAAAGGCTCGGTGGTTATTTTCCAGCCTATCTGATAAATGACTATTGCTATTACAAAAACAGCTATGATACATCCCAGAAGCAGCCAGGCGCTAAAATACGTCCAAACCGCCGAATACTCGAGGGGATAAAACCACCCCTCCCGCAAAAGCGTGGACGAACCTATAAGGCTCACCGTCTCGCGCATATAGTCTATCAGAGAGGCGGCTATGCCGGGGCCGAGCGTCAGAAGCCCTACAAGCCCAGCTAAAATCTCGACGGAAGCCGTAAGGTCTTTGCTTTGGCTAACCTTCCCCTCAGAGCGCGTTTTCTCACGCTTTTTGGGTGTAGCGGGTTCCGTGCGATCCTCAGCGAAAAACTGTATGTCAAAAATAAATCGGATAGTCATTACAGCCAAACCATCGAGCTTGCCAAGGCAAATTCTATCCACCGCTCGAGCTGTCTGTATATCACCTCGACGGTCATGGGCAGCGCTACGGCTAAGACAAAAAGCCCAAGCGCTATCTTGATGGGCAGCCCCAAAACGAACACGTTCATCTGCGGCACCGTGCGGGCCAAAAAGCCCAGCCCGACATCCGCGAGCAGCAACGCGCAGTAATATGGCACCACTATCCTTATAGAAAGGCCAAAAGCGCTGGCAAGCCAATCTCCCATAGCCATATCCCCGGCTGGTATCCATGATATTTTCGCCAAGGGAATGAGCTTGAGGCTCTCGACAATCGCCTGAATCAAAAGCAAATGTCCGTTCCATCTAAAATAGAACCAGAGACCGACTAAGAACTGTAGTTGCCCGATAATAGACGATTGTCTTTGCGTCAGAGGATCCATAACGCTTGCCATCGAAAAACCCATAGCCATACTGATAAGTTCGCCGGACACCTGCAAAGCCATCAAGGGCAAGCCAGCGAAAATGCCTATGGCCATGCCGATAAAAAGTTCGCGCATCGCCATAAAGAAAACAGTTATCCAGCTCTCGAAAAGAAATATGGATACCGCGCTCGCGCCAAAAGCGGTGAGCGCCGTGTCGGTCATGGTTCCCATCGAGACCGCGGCCAGAAGCGTTATGAAGAGAAACCTGAACGGTATGGGCGTAGCGGACGCAAAAAACAATGGAAAAGTGAACATCATCCCCACAAAGCGAAGATTGAGAAGGCAATACACCATCAAAAACTGAGCCGGGATCTCAAGCCCTTTCATGTCTTAATCGTTCATTGTATAAATCTCTGGAGCTGTCCGAGAATTTCGCGCGTGAGAGTCAGGATTCTGTTTCCCATCCAGGGGCCTACAAGAATAATGAACAAAAACACGCTCAGTATCTTTGGGATAAAAATAAGGGTCTGCTCCTGAATGGACGTAGCGGTCTGTAAAATACCAATGAGAAGCCCGACGCACATGGCCACCAACAGTACGGGCAGGGTCACGATAAGCATCTCCCACACGCCCCGGCTCATAACGTCGAACATGCTGACAGGGATTATTTCCATTGGTTTCGCCGCCCTTTCTTCGCTTTGTTTTTAAGGCACGTTGGTGAAGCTCTTGAGGATACTGACCACCACCAAATTCCATCCGTCAGCCATAACGAAAAGCAATATCTTGAAAGGCAGAGAAATCATCATCGGCGGCAACATCATCATGCCC
>BNVG01000077.1 GCA_025997935.1 Synergistales bacterium
GCCGGCCACGCCAAACTCAAGCTCGGATTTTATCCTGACGTCGACAACCAAAGTCGCGGAGTCGTTGTATTTTTCGTCTCGTTCGAGCCTGTAATCGACCGTCGATACGCCGGATATTTTCATCAGGTCTTCGAGCGTCTCCTCCATTTCATCCAAATTAAAGGGTTTGCCCACCCAGCGCAGAAAATTTTTTCGCAGACGCATAGACATGGCGCTTGGTACGCCCTCTACGCGCACACCGCGCACTATAATCCGCGCAGGCCTGTTTTTGCTCTTCTCCGCTCTGTCCGGCGCGTTCTTAGAGAGGAGGCGAATCTTATCCATATTCCTCAGCGCGGCTTCTCGTCCGCGCTGAATAACCTCATTCGCAGGGGTCGAGTCTAAAAACGGAAACTCCTGCACGTTCGGCCTGACTATGAGGTCGGCGCGCTCAGCCTCCCTCTCTGTGGTCTGCCTCATAACTATGGTCAAAGACTGATCCAGCACGTCTATAAAAGAGCCTATTTGGCGATTTGCGTCTTGTGTCGGCACATCCGAAACGTCCACGCCGATGACGGGAACACCCGGGAAAAGCGCGCGCGCCGTATCTATCGGCAAATTCGACGTGAGCCCTCCGTCCACCAAGAGACGGCCGTTTATCTCCCAGGGCTCGAAGATAGCCGGAATTGACATAGAGGCTCGCATGGCGCTCGGCAGGTTGCCGGAGCGCAAGACGACTTTTTCGCCGGTTTTTATATCCGTGGCGATGGCGGCATAAGGTATTGGAAGCTCGCTGAAGTCCGCGACGTCGACGTGCCGCATCAGTTGAGTGTAATATTGAAACAGCTTGTCGCCTGTGAGAAACCCGAGTGGGCCGCTGTGCTGGCCGTGTTTTTTGAAAGTGAGGGGGGGAATGGTGTTCATTTTGGATTCGCGGTCGTCGCCGGCAAAGACGAACATCGGAGCGGCGTTTTCGGTGAGAAGCGCGGTTAAATCTATTTGAGTCACTATTTCGTGTAGCTTCGCGCCGTCGTAGCCGCTCGCGTAAAGCGCGCCGATAAGGGAGCCTATGCTGGTTCCTACGATGCCGACAACGGAAATGCCCGCTTCTTCTAACGCCTCTATAACTCCGACATGCGCGAATCCGCGCGTACCGCCGCCGGAAAGCGCCAAAACTATACCGGCGTCGGCGGTCGAGACCACGAAATAACTGACGAGGAGACAAACGGCCAAGCCTATACGCAAAAACCCTTTTTTCGCGCTCATAAAAATTCCCCCATAGAAAAGCGACGACCTGAACAGAAGGCCGTCGCTTGCAAATGAACCTTACCGGTTGTGCTAACCCGCATTAAACGACAAAACCAAATAAAGAGTACCTGCCGGCGTCACCGTAAAAGGCAAGGTGAAACATTTAATGCCCGGGGTTTGGCTTGGGACATTGGAGATATTGTCTCCGACAATCAGTTGCGGCGGGGTGACGTCGACGCCGGGCAAAGCCGCCTGAGTCAAAGCGCGTCCGCTGACCATGTTTGACAGCTCACCTATAACGCTCATCGCCACAGCGTCCTTGATGTTCGGGGCGATCATGCCTCCCGACATTGTGCTGACAACGGCCTTGAAACCGTCCTGGTCAAGCATAATTACAGCCGTACCCTGAACTCCGCTCCCAACGACGCCTATCAAGGCGGCGGAACATATATTAGACACCTTTACACCCTGAGAAACATGGGCTTTGTTCAGCGTGACCTCAAGTCCAACTTCGCGTCCCACTGAAATAAGTGACGAACCAAATGTATTGACAAGAACAGCAAGTTTATCCGATCCGGCCATTTTATCCAACGACTCCCTTCAAACCTTGGTGCGTTTTTACATTATTGTTCATTAATTATTTATTTTGTTTATTATATTACATATTTTGCGTTTTTATATCGAACAAGC
The DNA here is from genome assembly GCA_025997935.1 of Synergistales bacterium. Lineage (GTDB taxonomy): Bacteria > Synergistota > Synergistia > Synergistales > Aminobacteriaceae > BNVG01. Next base: position 1,918 of record BNVG01000077.1, read on the forward strand.
CAAAATAAATCTACGCGCTATTACCCAAGCCGCGAAATCGTCGAGGCTTCTCGGCGGAACGCGCGCCGAAATCGGCAAAAACCTCTGCCACCAAATAGGCTTGTGGACTTTCCAGTATAGCGAACGAGCCTCAAGCGTTGTCATTCTCTCGTCCGTCAGCTTAAAACGAAGACCGGCGCGACTACACAAAACCGATATTTCGGCGCTTCCCGTTCCGTCGCCCAAAGCTACGCTCAAAGTTAAAGCGCCCGCCGAAGCGTCTGTAAAATTTTCACATTTTTCAAGAGTCCAACAAGCGAGATCCCGCTCCCACTCGTCAAACGGTTTACCCCATACCTCAAAAAAACGCTCCGCGTCAGAAATCTGAAAAACCCCCGCGCACACCAAACCGCCATACTCATGAACCGCGGCCCAACCCACCTTGTTCAACCCGGGGTCTATGCCGAGAATCATAAAGCCGCGCATCTCACGTTCTTGAGAGTATAACCCCATTTATCTAAAATCCACATCCATTGTTCGGGGTTGTCAATTACCCAAGAGCCTAAGACATTATTGCACATTTTCAGAGACTTTTCCATATTTATTCCAAAAGAATTACCATCTTCGTCTGAAAAGTCACTCAAAATTTTATTTATGTAAACCGTATGATGAAGCCCGTCGGGGTGTCTGAGGCAGACAGCCGGGATCACCGGCGAGGAAAATTTTCTGTAAAGTTTTATAATCCCCGTGGCGCAACTCGCCGGTATCCCTAAAAATGGAACTATTTTCCCTTCTCTTCTCGCGTCCAAATCTTGCAAAAATACCAAAATTTTTCTCTCGGCGAGCGAGCGGAATATTTTCCTCATCGCCGTGCCCTCGCTTGGTATTGTCGTCATCCCTGTGTCATTTGTCCGCTTTTGTTCAATCCAGTCATTCACGCCGCCTTTATTTCGCTGGCTCGTATATATGGGCGAGAGAGCGTACCCCTCCGCGACCAAAGCCGCTCCCGCCAACTCCCAGTTACCCAAGTGAGCCGACATAATGATGACACCGCGACCGCGCGAAACAGCTTCGTCAAGATGGCCCCTTCCTTCGATGGAGACAAAAGAGGAAAGAGGGCGCATTTTGTAGAGGCGCGCAAACTCGACGCCGGACCGTCCCATATTCATATAGGAAGCCCTGACGACGGCGCGGGCGCGCGTCACACCCAGACCTAAAGCCGACACGCAACGCGATTCAGATCTATCGACTTTTTTCTTGCTGAAAACCCACAAAACCACACCAAGCGCCGCTCCAAGAGAGAGAGCGACGCGGTGCGGCAAGAAGCCAAAGAGGAACGATAAAAAAGCCAACAAGCGGCCTGTCAGCATACGACAAGCACCCTTAGATCGAGATTTTCTATCTTTCCGAAAGCTCCAGCAAAATGCCGCCGGTGGCCGCCGGATGAATAAACGCTATAAGAGCTCCGCCGGCGCCCTTGCGCGGATGTTCGTCTATTAGCCTGACGCCCTTTTCTTTTAGCTCCGCAAGGGCTTTTTCTACGCTCGGGACGCGAATGGCCAAATGATGAATACCCGGTCTATTTTTCTCTATGAACTTAGCCACAGGGCTGTCGGGCGACGTAGGCTCAAGAAGTTCTATCTCCGTGTCCTTGACGGGCAAAAACGCCGTCTTAACCTTCTGCTCGGCGACTTCCTCAACGCCTGTACATTTGACTCCGAGCGTACCCTCCCAAAATTTCAGGGCTGTCTCGATACTTTCAACGGCCACTCCGATGTGATCAATAACTGTAGGGTTCATTTTTATCTTCTCCTTTACGACAAGTATAGGTTTCGTATTTCATTATAACGCACAAAGCGCGTTCGCGTATAGCTCAACCCCTCGCTACATGTTCCCTCATAAGACTCTCCTTTATGTACGCCATTTCGTCCTCGCGGGACTTTATCTCTCCGTTCATGCGGGCCAGACGGATGTCGCTTAGCATGTCGCCTAAGAGCGAACCCTGCTCATAACCCATTTTTTGAAGATCGCGTCCGGTCAGAGAGCCTTTCATGGTGTCGAAATTTAGTATATGAAGCGTTATCCAGCGCCGCGTCTCTTTGCGCTTCGTGGCGGCCCAACAGAACATGAGCGGCGTGAGGGCGTAGTTTTTTAGAAAAAGATATACCTCGGAATTTTTCGGTGATTTTTTAGAGGCGATAGAGTTGACGAATTGCTCTATTGGGGATAGAGAGGAGAGACATTTCAGGACGCCCGAACGCTCGTTTTGAGAAAAATGCAGTTTGTCCATAACGAGAGACTGAACGCTCGGCGCGGAGTCGGAGATGAGTATGGCTGTAAATAAAAGCCATTTTTGACATCCGCCGGCTACGAGCGCATTTTTTGCTTTTATGAAGGACAGGGCTTTTTGCATACGTCTCATTCTTTTTGTGGCGACGCGCGTGAAGTGGAAGCCTGTGAAAATAGCCTCCCATACGCCTAAGTCTTCCATACGGCGCGCGGCCTTCAGAGGTTTTTTTTCCGAGGAAATGGATTCTAATTCGGCGCGAACGCGCGAATCTGAAAGTTTCGAGAGCAGGTTGCCGCTCAAGGCGCCTTTCAGAAGGCGGAGCGTGTTGTCCTCAAATGTCATGTCGAGGCGGCTTGCCAATCTCGCCCCGCGTATCACCCTTGTGGGGTCTTCCACAAAACTTAGATTGTGGAGCACTCGCAAAAGCCCTTTTTTGAGGTCGCGACGGCCGCCGTAAAAGTCGAGCAGGACGCCCCAGTTTCCCTCGCTCAAAGATACGGCCATCGCGTTTATGCTGAAGTCGCGACGTCCCAAGTCCTGTTTCAGCGAGTCGCTCTCGACCTCGGGCAAGGCGGCCGCGTACTCGTAAAACTCGCGCCGCGCTGTGGCGACGTCGATTTTCTGACCGTCAGGAAATGTGATGGTGCCTGTTTTATAGTTTCCGTGCGTGGTGACGCGACACCCCGGTTCGTTCCAGTTTTGAACAAACGTCTCCGCGTCTCCTTCAATTGATATATCTATATCTATACTTTTTTCGCCGAGCAGTATATCGCGCACCGCACCCCCCACGATATAGGCCTTCATATCAAGTTCCGTCGCCTTTTTACCCACTCGGCGCAAAAGCTCCATAGCGCCCGGCGTGAACGATTCCTCCATCAGCTGATCTATCTGCTCCATCCACGTCGAGATCTTTCTGAAGTCCTTCTCTCCCGGCGCGCGGTACGTCTGGTGGAGCGCGCGCACAAGGTCGGTTCTGGTCAGTATCCCCACCAATCGCCCTTCGCTCAGCACCGGCAGACGCTCAAAGTCGTAAGTGGCCATGAGGCGATGAGCCTCATTCACGGAGGCCTGAACCGGAATGCCTATGATGCCCTCCGTCATAAAATCTTTGACCAATGAGCGGTCGAAGCCGTGAAGATGGGCTATGTCGAGGTCGTGCCGCGTCATCATGCCAAGGGTTTCACCGTCGCGGACGACGGGGAGGGCCTTGTGTCCGAAGCGCAACATCGTGCGGTAAGCCTCGGCCACGGAGGAGTCGGGTGAAATGGCCAGCACGGGATAAACCATTATGTCTTCCACTCTGTCGAGGGGCGAGATCATCGACGGAAGTTTCTCCGTTATTTCAGTCAATAATTCCTGCGGATCCTTGTCCGTTATATTGGCCGAGCCGGCTTGAAGATGGCCGCTTCCGCCGTAGGCGGTCATAAGGTTTTTTACGTTGAGTATCCTGGGGGCGCTTCGGGCTATGAGACAGGTTTTTTTGCCGCACCGAACGGCTATTATCGTGACGTGAGATTCGCAGTAGTCCCTCAGTTTGTGGACCAAGATATTTATGCCCTCGACGTATTCTTCGGATTCCGCCCAGGCCGTGACTACTTTCGCGCCGTGGATGTAGCTTTCCTCCGCGTTTTCCGTCAGCGCGTCCAAGACGTTGCGCTCAGCTACCGGCATGGAGTTCTCTACGCGGGACAGGATCATGGACATATCGGCGTTCATATTGCGAAGGCGCGCCAAAGCCGCTATATCGCGGTCGGTCGTTATATCGTATGTCAAAGCGCCGGTGTCATCGTAAATGGCAAGCGCGAACAGCGTGGCCTCCTCCGGCGTTATAGGGAAGCTACCGGACAAGAGACGCTCAAATATTATCGTCGTGGCCGCGCCTATCGCCTCGTAGACAACTAAGCTCGCGGGGATGTCGTCGATTGTCGGGGGGTGGTGGTCGTAAACATGCACATCCACGTCCTGTCTGCCGACCAAGCCGACGAACATTCCGATACGCGTACGCGAACGCGCGTCTACGACTATCATCTGAGTCACTTGATCCATAGGTATTTTGCTGGGCTTTTTTTGAATGTCCCAAAGATGCCCAAAGCGATTCACGAAGTTTTGTACGTTGCGCTCCATTTTGCCGGGGACGCATATCACGGCGTCGGGATAGAGTTTCTGTACGGCTATCATGCTCGCCAAAGAATCGAAATCCGTATTGAGATGGCTCGTTATCAGGCGCAATTTATCGCCTCCGCAATCTAAGGGCATACTATAAATCCCCGCGAAACGCCGTGTCTTGAGGGTCTTGACCCGCTCCTAAGAGGTCGAAGAAATTGCCTAACCTCAGTTCAGTCAGCATAAGCCGTCATTCCCGGAAAGGACGTCATTCTTCATAGGTTCGAGTGTTGGCTCAAGACATTGTCGCGATCACGAGCGCCGCAGGGATATTCAAAATCACAATAACAAAACGCAAAACTGCAAAACGAGAGTATTATAACAAAAACATGGGAAAATAAACAAAAAAATTAAAGTGTGGGGAGCGGATTTTATGAAATGCATGAAATACGGAGTTGTCGGATTCTCGGGCAGAATGGGTAAGGAAATAATAAATGTCTTTACGGACGCGGGGCATGAGCTTGTCTTAAAATCGGACGCGCTTGGCACGGAGAGAGGAGGCAGGCCGGATGTTATTTTAGATTTTTCGTCCTCCGCCGCATTGCCTGTTACGATAGCTCTCTGTGAGGGATATGCCGCGCCCCTCATAGCCGGCACGACGGCGCTGGGAGACGCGGACTTGACCGCGCTTAAAACCCTAAGTGAAAAAGTGGCCGTAGTCCAGAGTTTCAACTTCGCAACGGGCGTGACGCTACTACGAATGATTATGCGCGACTACGCGCCGCTTCTGGAGAGTTGGGATTTAGAGATAGAGGAGACGCACCACAACAAAAAGAAAGACGCCCCCTCAGGCACCGCCATATTGCTGCGGGACGCGACCGGGAGAAAAAACGCCCCGACCCACTCTATGCGCATAGGCGGCGTGCCCGGAGACCATAGTCTGCGCTTCGGCAACGAAGGCGAGATATTGACTTTCGCGCACCGCGCTCTCTCCCGCGGCGTCTTCGCGATAGGAGCATTAAGCGCCGCCGCCTTCGCCGTGGAAGCGAAGCCGGGGTTTTATACGTTCGAGGATGTGCTGAACAAGGGACGTAAGGTATAATTTAACTTAGGGCCTTGACGGAAGGAGGAGGTTTTGCCGTGACATTCCGAGAAGCTGACAAGATGGTGACGGACGACGGCTGGTATCTCGTTTCGGCAAAAGGCTCACATCATCATTATAAACACGATACAAAACAGGGTAAGGTCAGCATACCCAAACACGGCGGCGACTTGACTAAAAGAGTTGTCGCGTCAATTAAAAAACAAGCCGGTCTTTAACCGAAAAGGAGTGATACGCTATGAAATATGTATATCCCGCCTGTTTTTATAAAGAGGAGGACGGACGCTATACTGTAGATGTTCCTGATTTCGGCCTATCCACGTTCGGCGACGACCTGCCCGACGCCATGTTTATGGCTTCTGACGCGATAGCGGGGCGGGTCAGCCTCGCCTTTGCCGAGGGCGAGCCTCTTCCGGAACCGAGTTCTATTTCCGATATTGCCCCCGACGACCCCTCCGGCTTCACGTCTATGGTCTGCGCTGATATGGACATCTGGTCGGTTGCAAACAGTGACCGCTCTGTCAAAAAGACCCTTACAATTCCATCATGGCTCAACGCGGCGGCAGAGCGGCAAAATATCAACTTCTCCGCGACGCTGAAAGACGCGCTTATGCGGGCGTTGGCTTGAGGATGTAGCGGTTTTTGGGGCGCGTTACAGCGAAAACATTATTTTAGGAGGAATGACCGTGACAAACACCGTAAATGACGAAATGAACACAGAGGAAATTATCAGGCTCATCAAGGAGTCCAAGAAGAAGACCCCGGCGCGCGCTTTCATATCGGGTGACCTCAAGGGGCTTGACTGGGGGGAGCTGCGTTTTGTAGGCGGCTCGGACTTCGGCACTCTCAAAGGGGATTTGGCGCTTATCGAGGAGTCGCTCAAAAAACACGCCTCGCGCGTCACGGCCTCCGATGTCGAGGTCTTGGCCAGAAACTCAGCGGTGCCTCTCGCTGACCTGTCTAAGTACGAGGCGCGCATAGAGCCTGGCGCCATAATCCGCGACCGCGTGGCGATAGGCAAAAACGCCGTAATTATGATGGGGGCGGTCATCAATATCGGCGCTGTTATCGGAGAAAGCACTATGATCGACATGAACTGCGTCCTTGGCGGGAGGGCTCGCATAGGCGCCCGATGTCACATAGGCGCGGGCGCGGTAATCGCCGGCGTTGTGGAGCCGGCCTCGGCACAGCCGGTCGTCATAGGCGACGGTGTCTTGGTCGGGGGCAACGCCGTTGTTCTGGAGGGCGTACAGGTTGGAGACGGAGCTGTTGTGGCGGCCGGCGCGATAGTCACGGAGGACGTCCCGGCGGGCGCGGTCGTGGCTGGTTCTCCTGCAAAGATAATCAAACAAGTCGACGACAAGACCATATCCAAGACGCAAATAGTCGAGGATTTGAGGAAAATTTGAGTATGAACCCAAAATTCGACCTTGTGGTGCAGAAGTACGGCGGCTCGTCCGTCGCCACGCCTGAGAAGATTCAAAACGTGGCCAAACGCGTCAAGGCAAGGGTAGATACGGGCGCGAAGATGATAGTCGTGGTCTCCGCTATGGGCAAGACCACGGACGGACTCATAGCTATGGCTAAGCAAGTGTCCCAAAACCCGTTTCCGCGCGAGATGGATATGCTGCTCACTACGGGTGAGCAGGTGTCGGCGGCTCTTTTGGCGATGGCTCTTTTAGACAGCGGCGTAAAGGCCGTCTCCCGAAACGCCTTTCAGCTTGGTATAGTGACGTCCAAAAACTACAACAACGCCCGCATCAAGGACATAGACCTGTCGCGGCTGACGAGCGACCTGACGGACAACGACGTCATAGTCGTCACGGGCTTTCAGGGCGTCACGCCGGACGGAGATCTTACGACGCTCGGGCGGGGCGGCTCGGATACATCCGCTGTGGCTTTGGCGGCCAAGGCCGCGAATGCCGACGGTTTGCTCTGGGACAGCGTCGTGTGCGAGATATACAGCGACGTACCGGGGATTTTCGCGGCTGACCCGAACAAGGTCAAAGGCGCGCGCAAATTGGACTATATCACGCATATAGAGATGCTGGAGCTTGCGTCGCTCGGCGCCAAAGTTTTACACATGCGCTCGGTGGAGGTGGCGAGACGCTACGGCGTCACGCTCTATTGCGCGTCT
>BNVG01000078.1 GCA_025997935.1 Synergistales bacterium
AGCGTCCTGATACTCGGGGGCACTCACCCCAACGAGCCGTCGGGGTACGTTTCGGCGACGCTGTTTATAGAGAACGCGCGCACGGTCAAAGGGCGGCTTTTCGTCATACCCTTCGCCAACGCGAGCGGCTTCACCGCCACCCTGCCGCAGGAGGCGTCGCCAAACCGCATTCACATCGCCCTGCCCGATGGCTCGGCGCGCTCGTTCCGCTACGGCTCGCGCGACACGAGTCCCGTCGACATGTGGCCCACTCCCGACATTTATATACACAAATCCTCCGGACAGGAGCTGTCCGGCAACGAGAGCAAAAACCTCAACCGGGCGTACCCCGGCGACCCTAACGGCACGCCCGTCGAGCGTCTGGCCTACGGCATAATGGAGTTGCTCCGCAAGGAAAAAATAACGCTTGCTTTCGACCTGCACGAGGCGTCGCCTGAGTATCCCGTGGTCGAGGCGATAGTCGCTCACGAGCGTAGCATGGAGCTGGCCGCCGCCGCCGCGATGGAGCTTATTGGTATGGAGATAGAAATGCGCCTCGAGCCGTCGCCCAAGAACCTCCACGGGCTGAGCCACAGGGAATGGGGAGATTATACCGAAACTCTGCCAATACTGATGGAGACGGCCAACCCAAGTCAGGGCAGACTGCGCGGACGCACCGACGAAGCGCTCGCCCTGAGCGGACTTGACAAGGCTTACGCCAAGGCGGCGGCGCTCGGGCGTCTTTTCGTGCCGTACGACAAAGACGGCAAACCCCTGAGTCAGCGCGTTGCGCGTCACGTCTCGGCTATAAGCGCGTTTTTGGAGATGCTGTCGCTTTTCGACGAAGAAAACGGCGTGACGGTTGAGAATATACCCGGATACAAAGACATTGCGGAGAAAGGAGTAGGAAGTTATCTAAAGTAGGGGCGCGCCACCCTTAGTCGAGCGCGTCACGAAAAGCTATTTTGTATTTCAAAAAACAGGAGGGGTTTAAGAATGAAATTTGGAAAAGTGGTTGTTTTGGCGGTTGCGTTGTGTATTTGGACGGCTTCGGACGCTATGGCGGCGGGTAACGCTCCCATAGAGTACAAGGACGTTATCGCGGCGAACGGTATGGTGGCGGCGGCCAACAAGCTGGCGTCCGAGGCGGGGGTCAAGATTTTGCGTGCCGGCGGAAACGCCGTAGACGCGGCTGTCGCTACGGCGCTGGCTCTGAACGTCGTCGAGCCGAACGCCTCAGGAATAGGCGGCGGCGGTTTCGCCACAATTCGCATGAAGGACGGCAAGATCTACTGCTGGGACTTCCGCGAGATGGCGCCGGGGGCGGCGACAAAGGACATGTTCGCGTCCGAGCAGTCCAAGAAGGAACAGTGGCCCGTGGTGGGCGGCAAGTCCATAGGCGTTCCGGGCTCTGTGGCCGGGCTTTTCACGATTCTCGGGAAATACGGCACCATGTCGTTCGCCGAGGTGGCCGCTCCGGCAATCGAGCTGGCGGAGAAGGGCTTTACGGCGGACGCGCTTTTGGTTTCCATTGTTCAGGAGAACTTTGAGAAGCTCAGCGCGTACAACCCCGAGGGAACCCCCTACACCCCCGGCGGGCTGCCTCTTGAGGTGGGCTCTCTTTTGCAGAACCCCAAGCTCGCGGATACGTTCCGTCTACTGGCCGAGAAAGGCCAGTCCGCGTTCTACGCCGGCCCCATCGGCGAAGCGGCGGTTCGGGCCGTGGTGAAGGCGGGCGGCAATATGACTATGGCCGACCTCGGCAAGTATAAGATAGAAGAGAGAACGCCCATGACAGGGACGTACCGCGGATACGAAATAGTCACGCCTCCCCCGGCGTCGAGCGGCGGAACGCACGTCATTCAGATACTTAACGTAATGGAGAACTTCCCGGTCAAGGAATGGGGACACAACACCGAACGCTACATACACCACCTCGCCGAGACCAGCAAAATGATGTTCGCCGACCGCTCGCGCTACATGGCTGACACGGCCTTCGCTAATGTCCCGCTGAAGGGCCTCACGTCGAAGGCTTATGCCAAGACGCTTGCGGACAGCATCGGCGACAAGGCCAAGACCGAGATAAAGCCCGGCGAACCCTTCAAATTCCAGGAAGGGAAAGTCTCCTACGCCCCGGCGGGAGAGCACAACGAGCGCTACTCCACGACGCACTTCTCGGTTCTTGACAGCGACGGCAACATGGTCGCCTGGACATGGACGATAAACTACTTCTTCGCTTCCGGCGTCTTCGTCCCCGAGTACGGCTTTTTGCTGAACGACGAGATGGACGACTTCGCGACAGACCCGAATAGCGTGAACGCGCCGGAACCCGGCAAACGCCCTCTCTCTTCGATGATGCCGACGCTGGTACTCACCCCTAACGGAAAGCCCTTTATGACCCTCGGCTCGCCCGGCGCGACGCGCATAATTCTGGCGGTGGCGCAAGTGATCATGAACGCCGTCGACTTCGGCATGAGCATGGACGAGGCTATTGAGGCTCCGCGTATCTTCAACAGCATAAGCGGGGGCAAGGCCGGCAAGCTGATGATCGAGGCCGGAATCAAGCCGACCACGCTGGACGCCCTGCGCCTGCGCGGGCACGACGTCGACCCGCGCCCCAAGGATCTCTACTTCGGAGGAGCCCAGGGCATAATGCTGAAGGGCGGCAAGATAATCGGAGGCGCCGACTCCCGCAGGAACGGCGTGGCGGTGGGCTATTAATTTTACGCGATTTTGCAGGGGCCGTGGGCGCTACGCCGCGGCCCCTGTTCCGTATCGAATATTGGTGACGGGTAGCAGAGGCAAGAGCAGCCTCGTACGTCTCATAACGGTCGGAATGTCATCACTCGGACTGAGAACAAGAGGTCGCATAACGGGAGTTTTACCGCGCGAGTTTACGCCCGCGGGCGAACGTCTGATAACGCGCCACGCGCCCGGTCACGTGGAGGAGATGCGCTGGTGGCTACGCGGAATACCGCCCGACACCGACGCTATCGTCATGGAAAACAGCGCCGTCTCCCCCGACTTACAGCCGCTCGCGGCGCGGTGGCTTGACCCCACGCTCGTCGTGTGGACTAACTCGCGCCCCGATCATCAGGACGCCTGGGGGAATAGCGAACAAGCCGCTGTACGCGCCCTCTCGCGCGGAGTCCCGAGCGGCTGCGCGCTCGTGTCGGGCGACAAGCTGAGTTTGCCGAGTGAATACAGAGCCTCGAACATCGCGTTAGCGGAAGCGGCGCTCGACGCTATGGGCGTTCTTTGTGACAAGGCCTCGGCGGCGATGCGCGCGCTTGGGCCGGACATAGCGGATTTCAGGGTTTTCGACCCCGGCGGCAATACCGCGCTCGCGGCGGCCTTTTCCGCCAACGACCCCGAAAGCGCGGAGCTTCTTTTCTCGTCCCTCGGGTGGGATACGCGCGACACATGCGCGCTTTACTCGGACAGACGCGACAGGCCGGCGCGTCTAAGGAGCTTCGCCGCGTTTCTGGCGCGTCCGTGGCGGGAGGTCAGAGTTTTGCGGGGACGGGAAAATGACGACGAAGTGACGGAGTGGATGACGGGTAAACGCGTCTTTGGCTGCGGCAATGTCGCCGGGCTTCCGCTACGTATAATTGTGAAACTGATTGGAGGCGGCTGTCGGTGGACTATGCCGGGACTGTAAGCCTCACTCTGGCCGTCGGGGTGACGGTAGGCTTAGCGTATTACAGGCGCACCGGGTGGAGCCCGGGCGGGCTCGTGACGCCGGGGCTTCTGGCGCTCTCGGCGTCCGACCCCGCGTCATTTTCAGGCGCGCTTCTGCTCGGGCTTGTCTTTGCCGTTATTCTGCGCTGTCTTGTGTCCAAAATATGCCTTTACGGGCGCGAGCGCGTTGGGGCGGCGCTTTTGATAGCGATTTTGTTCAGGCTCGCCTTCAGGGATGTGATGCCCGTAGATTCTCTCTGGGCGGGCTGGGCGGCGCCGGGGCTTATCGCGGCGGACGCCGAGCGTCAGGGGGCGCTGATGACGGTGGCGGGCGCGGCCTCCACAGGCATAGCGACGGCGTTAGTTATGTTTTTTGTAACGGCGGCGCGCCTTTGATTATGAACGCCGCGTCCTGTCTAAAGAAAATCCCCTACAACGCGAGATTGGTTCTTCTCGCCGCCCTTCTCGCCGCCGTGTGGTTCGGAGGCGGTTTCGAAGTCTTGGAGGGGGACGAACTGCGTCTATGGAACCTCGTCAGGGCCGGTCAGAACGCCCTGTGGGAGCGGCAGGCGTCGGCGGGCGTGCCGCTGTCGGCAGAGGACGACAAGCTGAAAACCGGCTTTATAGGGACGGAATGGAGCCCGCTCTCCACCACTCTCGGCGAGAAGGGCGCGAAGCGCACATCCTGCAACCCGCTCTGGGCCGTTCAATGCCTTAGCTGGTTCGACGACCTCGGGATAAAGCCGGGCGACAGGGTGGCGATATACTCGTCGGCGTCGTTTCCGGGATTGCTTTTTTCGGCTCTCGCCGCGGCTGAGAGCAGGGGGCTCGACGTCCTGCTGGTGGTGTCGCTTGGTTCTTCGACGTGGGGGGCCAACAGGCCGGAGTTTCCCTGGCCCGAGATGTACAGAACGCTCGCGGACGGCGGCTTCGTCAAAACGAGGCCTGAGTTCTACACGCTCGGCGGCGGGGGTGAGAGGGGGGACGGCATAGAGCCGGAGGTTATCGGCAGCTTGCGCGAAATGGCGCGAAGGGACGGCGTGCCGCTGGTTCTTCCCCGTGACCTCGGCGACGCGGTAAGGATAAAGTCGGAGGCCCTGCTGAAATTCAACCCAAAACTGATGATAAATATCGGAGGCTCGAACGCCAACCTCGGCGACTCCGAGCTGGCCGCCGACATCCCGCCGGGGCTTCTGATACCCGGAAATATTAAAAACGCCAAAGATAAAAACGCCTTAGGCGACGGAGTTATAGCCCGCTCACTCGCTGACGGCGTTCCAGTGCTGCACCTGCTGAACATGAGACGCCTTTCGCTCGAAAACGGCATACCCTGGGACGCGGCGTTTTTCTCGCCGGTTCGGGTGAGAACGACGCCGACGCTTGCCTTGGCCGCCCTTGCGGCGTTCGCTGTCGTTTTGGCCGCGCACAGGAGATGGGAGTGGGGCGATTGACCAATAGAATTTTGGACTTGAAAAAGCGAAAAACCCGCTTGGTTGCGGGTTTTTCGGATTGATTCGGATTTGATATTGGCGCGGCAGACAGGATTCGAACCCACGACCTAAGGCTCCGTAGGCCTTCGCTCTATCCAGCTGAGCTACTGCCGCGCAACATATGAAAAAATACCACTCATATCGGCTTTTGTCAATAAGCGAAAGAGCATTTGTTATTCCTCTGTGATAATGTCCGTATAAAAACCCAAGCCAAAATTACAAAATAATGAAATAATTATAATTAAAAATATATATAATAAAAACCACATGGAAATTTAGCTTTGCAAAATGAACAAAAAAATCAAACAAGGAGATATTGCTCATGGAAGACAACCATAATGTTTGTCCCGCCGAAGCCGTAGGGGGGCTTTTATTGTCGCATTTATCGTCAGGGGGACTGAAGGCGTTCGACCTGACCCATACGTTGGAAGAGGGGATGCCGTCCTGGCCGACGCAGGCGCGATATGGAAGCGTTGTCTATGAGTCTTACGAATACGGCGACCAAGCGTTGCACTCGGGCGTCACGATGTCGGAGCATACCGGCACTCATATTGACGCGCCGGTGCATTTCGTGAAGGGCGCGGTCACGATTGACAAATTGCCGGTTACGCAGATAATCGGGCGTGGCGCAAATATCGACGCGACGGCTGTGTCTTCGCGTGGGGTTTTTACGCTCTCCTCTCTCAAGGCTTTCGAGGCCGAAAACGACGAGATAAGGCAGGGCGACATAGTTATGTTTCGGTTTGGTTGGGACGGGAAATACGGACTCAGGGGCGACGCGGCGGAGTTTTTACGCGACTGGCCGGGTCTTGACGGAGAGGCGGCGCTATACCTCAGGGATAAAAAAGTCGCGGCTGTCGGTTGCGACGCGCTCTCTATCGACGCATTCGGAAGCGCCGGCGACGTGTGCCATTATATTCTGCTTGGGAGTGGGATACCCATAATAGAAAATATCTGCGGCCTGGAATATCTGCCCGTGTTTTCTTTCGTTATAGGTTTGCCAAACAAGTTCAAGGATGGCTCGGGCTCGCCTATAAGGTTAGTGGCCTTCGCGTAACACAAGGAAATTTGACTCGGAGGTGTGTGTAATGTTGGGTTATAGCAAGAAATTTTACGCGGTGATTTTAGTTGTTTCAGTATGTCTTTTTGTAAATATCTCGTCCGCGTTTGCGGCGTCGCCGGACAAGTTGATTCGCGAGTCGATTCAGGCGCTTCAGGAAATGAGCAAAGAGAGCGACGCGGAGGGCTTGGCCGACACTATCAAAGACGCCAGGGCCATCGCTTTTGTCCCGTCTATGGTCAAGGCGGGCTTTGGGCTCGGCGGAGAATACGGAGAGGGCTTCATTCTGCGTAAAGAGGGCGGCAAGTGGTACGGCCCGAGCTTTTACAACATGACCGGCGCCTCTATCGGCCTTCAGATAGGTGTACAGAAGACCGCGTTTGTCTTGGTCATCAATAACCAGGCCGGAGTGGACGCCTTCTTGCACAGCAGGACAAAGCTCGGCGCGGATGTGGCCGTGGCGGCCGGCCCTGTGGGCAGAAGGGGCGACGCGGCGACGGACGGCAAGTTGAAGGCCTCTATTTACAGCTATTCTATGGCCAAGGGATTGTTCGCCGGGGTCTCTTTGGACGGCGCCGTTATGACCCAAAGCCACAAGCGCAACGAGGAATACTGGAAGAAGGAAATAAGCGCGGAAGACGCTCTGAAGCGGCAAGCCACGGATAGCCGCGTCACTCCGCTCATTAAGGAAATAGAGAAGTTGAAGTCTAAATGACTAAAGGCGCTTGGGTTATAACCATAGCGTCCTTTCTGTTTTGCTTCGTCGTCATAGCCTACAACGGCGTCAGAATGCCCTGGAACGAAGACGCGGCGCTTTACGCCATTTATGGTTGCGCCGTCGGATTCTATCTCGCCACAACGCTGGCGATGTTTATGGTATGGGTTTTTTCGAAGCGAAAAAAATAATTTGGCCGATTTTGTCGATTTTAATTGAAAGAGGCCGATTTACAGATTAGAATAGACTAAAACAGGGCTTTTTAATTTTATAAGGGGGTTTTTGTGAAGATGAAAATTTTGGTCATAAATTGCGGCAGTTCGTCTTTGAAGTATCAGGTTTTTGATATGGACAACGAAGAAGTTCTGGCCAAGGGCTTGGTGGAGCGTATCGGCATTGAGGGCTCGAAGATAAAACACACCAAGACAGGCTCAGATTCCATCACAACGGAGACTCCTATCCCCGACCATAAGGTGGCCATAAAGCTCGTTATAGACGCGCTTCTTGACCAATCCCACGGCGTGCTGAAGTCGCTCGACGAATTGGCGGCGGTCGGACACCGCGTGGTTCACGCCGGGGAGAAGTTCGCCACGTCCGTCAAATTGGATTCTAAAGTCATGGCCGCGCTCAAGGAGTGCATCCCCCTCGCTCCGTTGCATAACCCCGCCAATATCATGGGCATAGAGGCCGTCACGGAGGTTCTCCCACGCGTCTCTCAGGTGGGCGTGTTCGATACGGCGTTTCACCAGACTATGCCTGAAAAAGCCTACATCTACCCCATCCCTTATGGTTATTACGAGAAGTACGGCGTTCGCCGCTACGGCTTCCACGGAACGAGCCATTTTTACGTCGCCAACCGCACGGCTGAAATTTTGGGCAAACCTATAGAGCGCCTGAAGATAATTACCTGTCACATGGGCAACGGCAGTTCCATCACCGCCGTCGATGGGGGCAAATCCGTGGACACGTCCATGGGCTTCACGCCCCTTGCCGGCGTCGCTATGGGCACAAGAAGCGGCGACCTCGACCCCGCTATTTTCCCTTTCATAGCCGAAACCGAAAAGCTCTCTATCAAGGACGTCGACTCTCTTCTCAACAAAAAAAGCGGGCTACTCGGAATTTCGGGCATCAGTAGCGACCTCCGCGACATAGAAGAGGCCGCCGCGCGCGGCGAGCCGCGCGCCAAGTTGGCTTTGCAGGTGCTGGCTTACGGGGTTAAGAAATATATAGGCGCTTACGCCGCGGCTATGGGCGGACTCGACGTCATCGCGTTTACGGCGGGGGTCGGCGAAAACAGCGTGACTGTGCGCTCTATGGTCTGCGAAGGGCTTGAGTTTATGGGTGTAGAGATTGACGCGAAGAAAAACGACGTACGGGGCAAAGAGACCGTCATCAGTTCCGATTCTTCCAAGGTAAAGGTTTTGGTTGTGCCGACAAACGAGGAGCTTGTTATAGCCCGTGACGCCAAAAGACTTATGTAACGATACCCCCAAGGGGTGGAATTTCATCTTAGAGTTGCCGCGCCGCCAAGACTTTGAGGCGACTACGGAAAAGACATGGGATGTGACGCTCCCTGACGGGCTTGTCTTCGAGGGACAGCGGTTTTCCCTTCCTGACGGATTATCCGTAAACGCGGAAGCTCGTTGGGTTGAGGACTCGCTTTTGTCCGTAAAAATATCGCTCGCTTCTCGCTTGGTGGGGGAATGCGCCCGTTGTCTCGCAGTATCGGAGCTTGCAATATCTGACGATTTGATGTATCTTTATTTTTCGCGCGGCCTTGATTTCGAGGATACGGAGCTTGGCTCTGACGACGGCTTCATGCCCGTAGAGGTAGATTTCTTTGGGCGAACGCTTTCTATTGCCGGTCAGGTCTGGGAAAGTCTTGTGGTTCTGCTTCCGGCGCGCATGTTGTGCCGCTTGGACTGCGCTGGGCTTTGCCCGATTTGCGGCGCCGACCTGAATGAAGGAGCATGTTCTTGCGTTCCAAACGGCGACCCGAGGCTGAACGTCCTGCGTGAATTTTTAACACCCGAAGGAGGGAAAGAATAATGGCTACGCCAAAGAGAAAAACATCTCACGCCCGCACGTCGCAGAGAAAGGCCCAGTGGCTGGGTTCGCTTAGAGCTCCATCCACGTTGCTCTGCCCCCATTGCGGCGAAGTGACGGTAAGTCACCGCGCCTGTCCGTCGTGCGGCTGGTACAAGGGGCGCGATGTCCTGAAAATCGAAGTGGCAGCAAAGTAAGCAAGCCTTATGGCCAAAACAAAAAGAAGCCGCCCGCGAGTGACGCATGGGTATGGCTTCTTTTTTATATAAAGGGATGGTCTGAAATTGAAACCATACGAAAACCGAATGGACGAGCTTTATGAAACTATAGAGCGTCACGCCAAGCTCTAC
>BNVG01000079.1 GCA_025997935.1 Synergistales bacterium
CCGTGAAGGGGCTCATGTCGTTCTTGTATGCCGCAGCGCGCCGGACGAGACAATGAAAGAGATTGAGAGCGCGGGTGGAAAAAGCGCGGCGTTTCGATATGATTTTTCTGATGTGGAAGGCATTGAACGCTTAGTAAAAGAGATCGCCGAGAAATGCGGCGCTATTGATATTCTCTTCAACAATGCCGGCGCTCAGAGCCGTCATCCTTCCGTCGAGTTTCCCCGCAATGATTGGGACTACGTCTTAAACGTCAACTGCAACTCCACGTTTTTTCTCTGTCAGCATGTAGGCAAAATAATGATAGAGAAGGGCTATGGCAAAATTATAAACATGGCGTCGCTGTTGTCCTTTCAGGGCGGCCTCACCGTTCCGGCTTACGCCGCCAGCAAAGGGGCGGTCATGCAGTTTACCAAGAGTCTTTCCAACGAATGGGCGAAACTGGGGATCAACGTCAACTGCATCGCTCCCGGTTATATTGATACGGACATGAATACCGCTCTGATCAACGATCCGGTAAGAAGCAGACAAATCTTAGAGCGTATCCCCACAGCCAGGTGGGGAAAGCCTGAGGACATAACAGGAGCGGCGGTTTTTTTGGCGAGTTCGGGGTCGGATTACATCAATGGCATTATACTGCCGGTGGACGGCGGCTGGTTAGGAAGGTAGGTAGAGCGAATGATACACAAATATGAGGTTTTGCGGAAAATAGAGAACTCCGGCGTTGTCGGAATCATCAGGGTTGACAACATTGAGTACGGCATAATGGCGGCAGAATCCATTTTCGAGGGCGGAATTCCAGTGATTGAGGTTTCCATGACTCATAGGGGCGCTATTGAGATAATGGCGCAGATGACATCGCGTCTATCGTCTAAAGGCCTGCTCCTCGGCGCGGGAACCGTGGCCGACCCCGAGACGGCGCGCGCTTGCATACTGGCCGGCGCTGAGTTTGTTTTCGCCCACTGCTTCAACGAGGGCGTAGCCCGACTCTGCAATCGCTATGGCGTGCCTTACATTCCAGGAGTTGGCTCTGTCACTGAAATTATGAGCGCTTTGGAGTGCGGCGTAGACATAGTGAAGGTCTTTCCTGGTGATGTGCTGGGCCCCAAATTTGTAAAAGCGGTTCGCGGTCCGCTTCCTGACGCTAAAATGTTGGCGGTTGGCGGCGTGTCGAACGACAACCTCAAGGAGTGGTTTGACGCGGGGGCGGCCGGCGTCGGATTGGGATCGGCGTTGACGAAGCCGGGCGGGAAAACCGGGACGGCCGAGACGATCAGAGAGGCGGCGCGCGATATGGTGGCTCGAATCGCCGATATACGCAAAAAGTAATGGCGAAAGATAATCATAGCGCCGTAGATCGCGTAGCGGATATTTTAGAGTATTTGGCGGCCCACAAAGAGGGCGCTACTTTTTCAGAGGTCACAAGAGATCTTGTTATACCAAAAAGCAGTCTGCATCCGCTGATACATACTCTGTGTAAACGCCAGTTTGTGCATTTCAAGGAAAACGAGCAAAGGTATTTCTTGGGAGACAAAACTTTTTCTCTCGGCAATGAACTACCCCGCAGCAGAGACTGCGGGGTATCAAAGCCAATACCAAATCTAAAAGCATAGGAATCGCAGCAGAGCTGCGGGGAATCGTACCCCAAGAGATTGAACTAACGCAGTAAATCTCCAAACCGTGCTCCCGTTTTTTTTATTGGCTGGTTAAACTGCCCGATGAAGTTTAGGTGAACCTCATAGACATGAACAAAATTGACTTTACAAATTAAAATACTTATAATAAGTTAATTAAGAAACGAGGTGCATAGCATGAAAACATCAGAAGCCATCATCAAGATTTTCGAGTTAGAGGGTATCGACACGATTTACGGTATCCCCGGCGCCGGCATCAACGGAGTGTACAAATACTTGGGACAGTCCAAAGTTCTGAAGCACTTCTGTCATCGTCACGAGGAAGCCTGCGTCCACGCGGCCGGCGGGCACTTCAGGGCCAGTGGCAAATTGGCCGTCGCCATGTGTACATCAGGCCCTGGAGCCACAAACTTCGTCACCGGAATTTACACCTGCAACATAGACAGCATTCCAGTTATAGCCGTGACAGGACAGGCCGTCACATCTCAGCTTGGTAAGGACGCCTTTCAGTGCGTTGATATAGCCAAGATTTGCGCTCCTGTGGCTAAAAAAACATGGTGCGTCACAGACCCGAAAAAGGTTGCGGAGACCTTCGCCGAGGCTTTTCGTGTCGCTAAGGAGGGCAAGCCCGGCCCTGTGGTTATCGACTTGCCTCTCGACGTGCAAAACGCTGACATAGAGTTCGACCCGGCTAAATACGTCCCTCTCAAGTTCGACTCTCCCGCACCGAAACAAGAGGATATAGCTCGGACAATAGCCATGATAAATGAGGCCAAAAACCCCATTCTACTCATGGGCGGCGGAGTGCTACTCGCGGGCGCGGAAAAAGAAGCCGTGACTTTAGCGGAAGCCTTGAACCTGCCTGTCATAACCACCTACATGGCTAAAGGCGGTATCCCAATCAACCATCCCCTTAACGCAGGGCACTGCGGCATTCAGGTGGGGCAACCTATAGGCAACAAAGTATTCCTCGACTCAGATCTCGTGCTGGGCATAGGTTGCCGCTTTACAGACCGTCACACCGGCGCGCTTGACGTCTACCGCGGTAGCCGAAAGTTCATCCACGTCAATATAGAAAAAAACGAGATCGGCAAGATATTCGCGCCTGATCTCGGTATAGTCGCCGACGCCAAAAAAACCATAGACGCTCTTTTAGCTGAGGCCAAAAAGAGCGGCAAGAAGAGCGCTCACACAGACGCCGCGAATCTGCCTCAGCTGCGTAAAGAATTAGCCCGCAAGGTCGACTACGACGTCAAGCCAATCAATCCTCACAGAGTGTTCGCCGAGCTGAATAAGTTCTTTGACAGTGAAACCCTGTTCACCACGGGTTGCGGTATAACGCAGATATGGTCGGGGCAGTTACAGGATATCGACAAGCCGCGCAGGTATCTTCCCTCAGGAGGAGCCGGGTGTCTTGGTTATGACATACCCGCCGCATTTGGCGCGTCTGTCGCTACAGGTAAACGAAGCGTCGCCGTCATGGGAGACTTCGGGTTTACATTTCACGTCCAAGAGCTGGCCGTCTGCGCCGCGAATAAAATCCCAGTTATCGTTGTGATAGTCAATAACGCCTATCTGGGACTCATACGTCAGAACCAGAAATACGCCTACCAATACGAGTGCGACGTGGCTATGCCCGAGAATCAGGGACTTATAGACTACGTGAAAGTGGCCGAGGGATTCGCCTGTTACGGGGAGCGCGTTTTCGACCCAGATGATATATCTGCGGCGTTAGACCGCGCGGTGAAGAGCGGCAAACCTGCCGTTATAGATATAGTGTGCGACCCTAACGTCGATTGTTCAATGGGAGGAGCTTTGGATAGCGTGAAGGAGTTTGTGTATAGTCATGCAACTTAATTAACATCAAAGATAAACCGATATACAGAATATGGCATACGAAGAAAAATTCAGGGCACATGCGGTTGCGTTCAAAGACGGCGGACACACTTTTAAGCAGTTGAAAGAAGTTTTCGGCATTTGCAGCGATACATACTACGAATGGAGAGAAAAAAAGGAAACAACAGGGGTTTATGTCCCTCCATGCGGAAAACAAACAAGGAAGCGAAAGATTGACCCCAAAGAACTAAAATCGGCTGTTGAGGAGAAGCCGGACGCATATCTTCGGGAACTCGCCGAAAAATTTAACTGTTCAACAACCGCCGTACACAACCGCTTGAAGCAACTGAAAATTACCAAAAAAAAGACGTGTACATATTCGGAAAAATCCGAAGAGGACAGGACTGAATACCTGAAAAAAGTAGAGAAAGTCCCCCTAAACGAACGTGTTTACGTCGACGAAAGCGGTATTAACACTTGCCTTGTCCGAGAATACGGCAGGGCTGTTCGCGGCGTAAAAGTTGAGGACGTAAAACGCGGAAGGAAATTTCAGAGAATAAACGTCATCGCCGCGCAATTCAAGTCTGAGAGCGGAGAAACCACTGTTGCCGCTCCGTTTTGTTATACAGAGCACACGACGGGGGAATTCTTTGAAAATTGGTTCAAAACTAAGTTGGTTAAATCTGTCCTAAGAGGCGTTACGATAATCATGGACAACGCCTCTTTTCATCGTAAGGAGAAACTACGGAATTTAGCTCGAAGACATAGCGTAAAGCTGTTGTTTTTGCCTGCTTATTCACCGGATTTCAATCCGATTGAAAAAAGATGGGCAAATATGAAACGTGCTTTGGCTGACATCTTGCCCTATTCTGAAAATCTCGAAACCGCCATACATAGATATTTCGGTATTAATTATTCTTAAGTTAAAGCACTATACTGAAATTTCGCAAATTTTTCACCTAAGCGCATATGGAGACTGACGCTTCCGAGTTTACCCAAAAACAAAAACGCCTCGGCGGTTTATCTCGCCGAGGCGTTTGATTTACGTTATTAATGTTACGCCGCTCCGACCCCTCGCGTCACGACGACGTCCGTGTCCGTCCCGGCGGGGTTCCTCAAAAGCGCCTGTCCTATGGAAAGCGGCGCGGGGAGCGTCCCCAAGGCCCTTATTTCGTCCATAACCTTAAATATCTTGTCCCTCGGAATGGGACGAGTGGTACGCACCGACGCGCTCGTAAAGTCGCCGCTCGCGACCAACACGCTCGTCGCGATGGTTCTCATCGGAGACTCTATCTCCTGCTTTATCCAATCCGCGCCCTTAGGGCAGGTGTTGCCCGAAAAGGCTATCAGCTTCGATGTCTCTTTCTCATACTCCGCGTCTATCTGACAGCCGTTAGGGCACATCACGCAGACAAACTCGCCCTTTATAGTCATGGAACCCTCACCTCCAAAACATCCCCAGCCGCGAGAGTGGATACCTCGCCCGGCAGGACTCTAATCCGTATCATCTCCGCCGGATGCAGACGGGCGTGAGTTTCTTCTTTGATGACCTTTTCTCCGCCGCCTTCTCCGCGCGACACGAGCTGAACCTTGCCGTTTCGGGCCGGGGTATTCACACGGAACGCAAGTATAGCGTCGTCGCTCACCAAATGATCCGGCATGACGTAGCGGACGCCCGCGCCGGGGCGAACCTGAATTGTTTTCTTCTCCCGCGTGGTTTTCCCGCCCGCGTAAGCGGCGGCTGAGCGTCCGGCCCTCTCCGCTTCCTCGGAAACCCAGTCAACGAGGTCGTGAACGTGCAAGGCATTGCCGCAGGAGAACACGCCGGGCGCGCTTGTCATGCAGGCGTCGTCGACGACGGGCCCGCCCGTTATGGGGCTCATGGCTATGCCAGCGCCTCTTGCTATCTCGTTTTCGGGGATGAGTCCGACGGAGAGCAAAAGCGTGTCGCAGGGTACAAACCGCTCCGTCCCCGGGATTTGCTTGCGGTCTTTATCGACCTCGGCGACTTTCACGCCCTCGAGGCGCTTCATGCCCACAATATCGACCACCGTTGTACTCAGATAAAGCGGAATGTCGTAATCGACGAGGCACTGCTGAATATTGCGAGGCAAGCCGCTCGACCAGGGCAAGACCTCATAGACCGACTCGACCTTCGCGCCCTCAAGCGTCATGCGCCGCGCCATAATAAGCCCTATGTCGCCCGAACCAAGGATAACGACGCGCTTGCCGGGCATGATGTTCTCAAGGTTTATGAGGTTTTGGGCCGCGCCCGCCGTATAGACGCCGCTTGGCCTGTGTCCGGGGATGGCCAAAGCCCCGCGCGGACGTTCACGGCAGCCCATAGACAGGACGACGGACTTCGCGCTTATCTTGACAAGCTCGCCTAAGCGCGAAACCAACAAAGAAGGCAAGCCGCCTTTAGTCGAAAGTTCGAGGACTATAGAGCTTTGCATAGTCGGTATAGAAAGAGATCGCAATTGGTCGATAAAGCGCGCGGCGTACTCGGGCCCCGACAGGGCCTCATTGAAACGGTGGAGGCCGAAGCCGTCGTGAATGCACTGGTTCAAAATGCCGCCGAGGATTCTGTCGCGCTCTATCAAGAGCACGTCGTCACACCCTGCCTCTTTGGCCGCTATCGCGGCGGCAAGTCCGGCGGGGCCTCCCCCTACAACCACAACGTCGTATTCGCTTTTGTATTCACTCTTGGAAACGAGGCTCATTTAGATGCACCTCCCCGCGCGGATTCTCTGACCCGTCCGACGAACATCGGCGCGTCTTTACGCACAAAATAGTCCTCGGGGTTGAAGCCGTACTCGTCGCGCAGCATTCTTACGATGCGCGGCACGCAAAAACCGCCCTGACAGCGCCCCATCATGGCGCGGGCGCGGTATTTTATGCTCGACATAGCGCGAGCGCCCAGTGGGTTTTCTATCGCGTCGCGTATTTCTTTTTTGGTTATCTGCTCGCAGCGGCAGAATATCTCGCCATACTCGGGCTCGGTTCGTATGAGATCCATGCGCTGCTCTAAGGGAAGCTCCGAGAACGTCCCAATGAAGCCGGGACGTTCCGCTATAAAATCGGTTCGCGGCGAGAGCGTGATATGCTTCTCGACCATGTCCTTGACTTTCAACGCAATGGCCGGACTACTGGTCAGTCCGGGGCTTTCCATGCCGAGGAGGTGGATAAATCCGACTTTTTTGCCGGGAGCGACTTTCTCCGACACGTCCTCAATTGTGAAATCGGCGTTGCCGCCTTTTTCGGGCGGAGTTTGCTTAGGGCGGTTGCCGGAGAAGTTTCTGATGAAGTCGGAGGCCGACAGCTCGGGCAAAAGCCTTAGTCCTTCGCGTTTCAGGTCTTCCATGATAGCGGCAGTGGCGCGGTAGTCCTCGCGGCTCTCCCCGGGCTCCGTGATATAGGCCGCGCTCGGGCCTATCAGGATGTTGCCGTCAACCGTGGGCGTGAGGTGGATGCCGAGGCCGGGGTCGTTGGGGCCGGGAACGGGGTAGATGAGCGTTTTGAGCGAGCCGTTCAGGCGCTTGTCAAGCACGTAATACTCGCCCCTGCAGGACCATATTTTGGCCCCGGTAAAGCCCGCCATCGCGCTCACCTCGTCGCAGTGAAGTCCGGCTGAGTTGATAACTACGCGCGCTGAGTTGCGTTTGCCGTCTGACGTGACGACCGTTAAAGAGTCCTCGCCCTTCTCTATGGCCGTGACTTCGCTGTTCAGATGAAAGTCAACGCCGTTGGCTTTCGCGTTCTCGGCCAAAGCTATCGTGAGGCCGAACGATGAAATGATGGCCGACGTTGGCGTCCAAAGCCCCAGGATGCCCTCTATGCCGGGCTGAATGGTACGCATTTTGTCGTTGTCCATCAGTTCCATGCCGGGGGTGCCGTTGGCCTCGCCCTGTTTTTGTTGTTTGTAAAGCCCCGGCAGGTCTTCTTCTTTGAGCGCGACGGTCAGCTTGCCTATGCGCTTCAGCGGGACTTTGAGAGACGCGCAAAGTTCGTCCATCATGGCGTTGCCTTTGACGTCAAGCTCCGCCCTGACCGTGCCTGGCAGGTAGTTTATACCCGAGTGCAACACGGCGCTGTTGCGGCTGCTTGTGCCGAACGCCACGTCGGGCTCCTTCTCTATTACGCCGATTTTAATAGAATACTTCGAAAGCTCGCGCGCTATGGCGCAACCTATTACGCCCGCGCCTATAACTAAAACGTCATACAACGCTACACCCCACCTTTCACCTGAGGCAGCACAATCCCGCCCTGCGGTATCACCAAAATCTTATAGTCCGCCCCAAACCTCTCCTCGAAGCCCTTCAAAAGTGACGTAATATCGGGCGGCGAGAACTTTTTGCAGAACATCTTCCGCGTTTTGTCTTCGTCAACGGCGGAGTGTAAGTACATATCGAAATCCCGGGCGTGAGTCGCCATATAATAGAGCTTATGAGCGCCGAAACGGAACTCGGCCTCGAAATCGCGGAAGACCTCCGCGGCGGTTCGCCCGCTCTCGGCCCACTCGGCGAACACCTTGTGCCCGTAGCCCTCTTCTAACTCCGCGAAGAACAGCATGGTTCCGCTCTTTTTCACGGCATAAGATCCCATGTATATGGCCTTGTGAGCCTGATACATGTTTATATCCTTGGGGTATCCGCCGGCTGAGACCACAACGACGTCGGCGCCTTCGTCTATCGTGACGAAGTTCATCTCGCGGAAGGTCTTGACGCCCTCAAGCCAAGCGTCGCGGAAGTGCCCCCCTACGACGCGCACCACATTTTTGTGGCTGTCTGATACGAGGTTGACGATAAAGTGCAACGGACAGAACTTCTCCACGGCCTCGTCTGTCTCCTCGTAAACACAGTTTCCGTCTAAGATACCGATACCCACGCCCGGGCGTACCATCATGCTGTGGTTACGCATGGTGGTGTCGCGCCCGGCGACGCCCGGCAGAATGCTCTTGCGCCCGCCGGCAAAGCCCGCGTAGTAGTGCAGTAGCACCTCGCCTATGGCGATTCGCAAATCGGCCCGCGCTACGGTATGGTTGATCAGAAGCCTGTTGCCGCTTGACATTACGCCCATATCTACCAAATCCGGCGCGTCGCAGAGGTGGTTTTCCACGCGGTAGGTTGACGCTATGTCCTTGCTCAAAAGCGACTCTATCTCGGCCTCCGTCTCGGCGCGGTGCGTCCCGTTGGCTATGACGATGGTTATGGCCTCACGCGCTACGCCGTTCCCCTCTAACATATCAAGGATAGGCGGCAACACTCGCTCTGACGGCGTAGAGCGAGTCATGTCGTTGACTATAATCGCCACGCTTTGGGGTTTTTTCTCTTTGATAAGGTCAACTAAAGACGTTCCTGCCGTAGGCTTGGATAAAACGCCCTTCACCGCCTCCTCGAGGTTGGTTATCGGTGGCAGATGTACGGAAGGCTCCAACACGCCAATAACATTTTTGTCGGGGAGAGAGATTTCTATCTCCCCACGACCGTATTTTAGAGATGTCTTCATGCTAAGGCCGCCTTATTGAGACGCCGCTGATAGAGCCAGACCGCTATAACGAGAGCAAAGCCCATCGCGTCAGTGACCACGCCGGGGAAAATCAAAAGAAGAGCGCTGACAAACAGCGCGAGGCGCGTCACGATGTTGAGAGGACTTATAAAGTAGTTCTGCATGGCCACCGCGGCGGCTATGACTCCGACAAAGGCCTTAG
>BNVG01000080.1 GCA_025997935.1 Synergistales bacterium
ACTCCGGCCAAGGAGTCAACAACAACTCTCCGTCGCTCAATAAAACGGCCTCTTCCGCGCTTCGGTATATTGTCACCTTGTTTTTGTACTTAGGTTCCGTTTCAATCGAGGAGCAAAAAACATCCCTCTTACCCGTCCTGCTTCGTAGCGGATATATTCACACAGGCCTATCCTTCTATGCGTCATAAGCGTATCAGAAATCGACGAACAGTTTTTGACATACTCTATATTATTAATAAGCTCCATTTCGTAAATCATATAATCAAAATTGCGGGAAATCACAGAACGGAAAAAATTCTTGAGAGTCTTTTTGGTCGGGAGTCTACGATGCAATGCCCCATCTTTAAGTAACCAACTGGAGCATGTGGTTAGGCCGAAAGCTGAGCTTTGCCCTCCTAACTCAATGTTGCGCTTCACTTCAGGTTGTGCAAGCATATTAAGGTAATTGCTGGCATTTTTGGAGCCGATGACGTGGCGATAATCGTGATTTTTGTGAATGATAAGAACATCACCAGTGAGGTCGACAACAGGAATTCCATCAAAAATGGCATGACCGGTCATCCAACTGTCAAAAGCGGGTCTGCCCGCTACGAAGCGTGGCATGTCTTTGTGCATACCTTTAGGGAAAACAAAATAATCCATAGCTGTCGAGCCTGCCAAAGCCCCATATGTCAAAGCTATAGCTTTTAAGTCATCTTGCCATCCTGAATCAGAGAAATCTATAGCTCCAATTTCCTCAAAGTCCAGATTCAGGCGTTGCCCAACAAGAAGATATCGGCTCCAATGTTTTTCCAAACATTTATCTATCGCGCGCGTAAAATCGTCAAAAAGTAAAATGTCAGAGTTTACATAGACCACTATATCCGCAGAGGCGCATTCTTGCCCCTTGAGTATGGCATCACTAAAAAGAGGCGTGCCGCTTTCTGTTTTTTCTATATTGGGGATATTTCTAATACCAAGCTCAGCCGCTGTCTCCGCCACCCCCGGATCGTCTCCAAACAGAATTATCTCCGGTTTAGGCGTCAAAGCCAACCAACTCTTGATGGCGTTTAGTTGCCTGATGCTTGTTTCATCTATCTCTCCATCTCTCTTAAAACCTCTTGGGATGGTCAAAATAGTGAAGTTGGCTTTAGAATCGTTCTGCATATAATTGTGCCCCTCTTTCTTTTCCATCAGGCACAGACGCGAATAGTTTCTTACGCTTCTGCACAACATTATAAGCCGGATTGGCCTCTTTTATAAGTCTTTCCATAACCTACGGGTCGTCAGGCAAGCGATACGTACAAAGAGCTAACTTGGGAGCGAATCTCTTTAGCGTCTTAGCCGCACCCTTCAGCATGTGCCGCTCGTAACCCTCTATATCAGTTTTAATGAATTCCATGCGCTCCAAGCCGTTTTCCTTCACAACGTCGTCAATAGTTGTGGTCTCGATTCCTCTCTCGAAATAACCTTACTGCCGCGCGCGCAGCTTGAGCAGCTCTTCGACGGAAAGCCCCGTAAACTTGGAAACAAGGTCAACAGACATGGCGTCAGCGAACATGGAGCGCGCGACTTCGATTTTACCTTCAGCCTTACCTTCAGCCTTACCTTCAGCCTTACCTTCAGCCTTACCTTTCATTACCCCTCTGGCTTCAGCGCCCTCAATCCTCGCCATTTCGTCCATGAGGTAGAGCTCTCTGGCCTCGTAGCGCATACGCGTCCGTTCATCAGCTGAAAGTTGCTTTAATCTGCCTACGGCTGTTTTCATTTCTGGAGTTTTTGTGGCGAGCATCTCTATCTCATCCTCTCTGTCAGACCTTATAAGCCTTAACCAGTTGAGCAGTTCGTTTTCTTTATCATCGTCCTGCGTGTTTTCAGGCAGTTTTTTCATTTCGAGTGTATGTATTTCCATGATGTCCGTCAGGCCTACCCTTTTTTCAGGGTCGTACAGCCAAAACTTATGATGATAATACCCGTCGCTATCAATAATGTCGTAATTGGTTATGACGATTGTTATCACTTTCATTATCTGCGAATAGCCTTGACCGGGCGCAATTTGTCTTGATAGATTGCGCCCGGTGGAGAAAGCGACGCGCTCTGCCATGAAAGGGGTTTCACGCACTTGAATCTCAACGGATACGATTCTTTTGTCTTTTAACTGCACTCTCACGTCAAGTATACCGAGTTTGTCATCCGGCCTGTCGCGCTCAAGATGTGGATCTATAATCTGCAAGTCCTCATAATCATCAGCCGGAATGTCGAGAACAGATACGAGAAAGGCGCGGATTATCTCAATATACCGGGCGTCTCCAAAAACGAGTTTGAAGATAAGGTCGCTCTTTAGTGGTAACAGGCGAGGGCTGTAAGTAGCTTTGCTCTCGGTTTCGTATATGTGATTTTTTGCGCTTTTTTCTTTCGGCAATTTATTCATTACCGTCTATCCTTTCGTTGATTTAGCTCGGGTTAATTTCTTTTATTTTGGTACGGACGCGAATAGTTTCTTGCGCTTTTGTACGACTCACCGCCTCTTACCGCGCCTCGACGGCTTGATTGCGCGCCTTCATTTAACAAAAATTCATGACTACCAAATCATCATCTCACGCCGGACAAGACCCCCAATAGTAAAAATCGGCGTATTCTTCTTGCTTTTGTTCGTCGATCTCAAAACTATCCGGCAAGGTAATAGGCGCGTCAAAGCTCAAATCGACGTTCTGACACATCCATTTTGCGCTCTCGTCCGCGTGCCATGCCGTGCTATCGAAGCCAATATGGTCAGTCAGACTATGAGGAGGGTAAAGCGATATGCCGTTTTGAGAAAAAATAGCCCACCACCATTGGTTTCCCCAGTCTTTCAGTTTACCTCTAAATTGGCGCAAAAGCATATCGGTACCGTTTGTGCGTCCCTGCATAGAAAAGTCCCACGCCAACACTTCATCATTCAATAGCTTTTCAGCGGCGTCAGACACGTCGTAGTCAAAAAAATCCCACGCGCGCTTCCAAGTCCCCCACCCCAAACAACCCCAGTGTTTCAGAAAAAGAGCCTTGTCGTCCCCCGGCTGAGGCTTCAAGGGCCAAAAGCCATTGACGGCAAAGACTTTTTCGTTGTCTTTATATTTCTCCAATCCTTCATTTATAAAACGCAAGAAGCTCGATAATGTCAGGATGTCATCTTCGACGATGACAACACGGCCAAAGCGGTCGCAGATTTCTGTGACGCCGTCAATGATATTTTTCGCAATTCCATAATTGGTCTCGCGTTCCGTGATTGTGACGGAGCGAAACCCTTTTATATTTCGGATAAGCTCCCTAACTGCTAAAACGTCTTCTCGCGCGTTATCATCCATGGGAGCGTCGGAAAATATAAATAAATCGCTCTCTGACGCTAAATCGTTAGCTGCCAGAGCTTCTATAACACGTTTTGTATGAATGGGGCGCTTATAGACAAAAAAGGCTATAGGCGCCGGGTTTTTAATATCAATATTGCTCACTATGATAAACCTCCATATTGCGCTTGGCCAAACATCGCTTGGCTTGCGCGCCTTACTCGAAAAAGTATATAATCAATTATATACTTTTCAATACAATAAATCCATAAAATGCTTAGAGGTAAATCATGGACACGTACAAAGTTGCGAAGTTTTTCAACACGGCGGGGCCGGGCAAGGAAGACATGAACTACATGGTAGACCCGCTGCGCCGAATCGACTATGACGAAATCCGAACGCTTATCGACCAACAGCGCTATTTTGTCCTTCACGCGCCGCGCCAGACGGGGAAGACTACGTCGCTCTTGGCTATGGTGAAACGAATCAACGAAGACAGCAGATACTATTGCGTCTACATAAATGTCGAACCGGCGCAGACGGCGCGAAACGACGTAGCTCAGGGCATGATGTCCATATTGACAGAGCTGAACGGATCGATTACTAATTTTATCGACAAGGCATTTTCTATAGAGTCAGCCAAAATAGTTGAGGCAAAGGGCGCGCACTCAGCTCTCTCGGCTACGCTGAAAGATTTTTGCGAGTCGCTTGACAAGCCTCTCGTTCTTATGATAGATGAGATAGACTCACTCATAGGAGACACGTTAATTTCCGTCCTGCGCCAGCTTAGAGGAGGCTACGTCAACCGCCCAGATAAGTTCCCTATCTCAGTCATCCTCTGCGGCGTTAGAGACGTGCGGGATTATCGCATACACATGGGAAACGGCGATATTATCACAGGCGGAAGTTGTTTTAATATTAAAGCTGAATCTCTGAGATTAGGAGACTTTTCAAAAGAAGAGATAAGAGAACTATACGAACAACACACAACAGAGACAGGACAGGTATTCGAGGAAGACGTATATCCGAAAGTATGGGATCTTACCCACGGCCAGCCTTGGCTTGTAAACGCCCTCGCTCTTCAGGCCACATGGAGGATGAGAGAAAACCGAGACAGAAGCAGAAATATCACGCTTGATATGATAGAAGAAGCAGCCAATGAGCTTATATTGGAGCGCGCCACCCATCTTGACCAACTTATAGACAAACTTAGAGAACCGCGTGTCAGCGGCGTATTGAAGGCTTTTCTGGCGGGCGATGACTGGAAAGAAAACCCTCCTGAAGACGATATCCAGTATATTATAGACCTCGGCCTCATGCGTCGTGAGGACAAAACTCTTCTCATCTCCAACGACATATATCGCGAAGTGATCCCGCGCCAACTGACAAGTGTTTTACAGGACAGGTTCGGCGAGACTCAAAAACAGATTTGGTATATAACTCCCGATGGTTCTCTTGATATGCCTAAACTGCTCAGAGCCTTTCAGCAGTTCTTCAGAGAGAACTCGGAGATTTGGCTTGAGCGTTTCGATTATAAAGAAGCTGGATTTCAGCTGTTGCTTCAGGCTTTTTTGCAGAGAATCGTAAACAGCGGCGGCTTGATAGACAGAGAATACGCGCTTGGACGCGGGCGCGTGGATTTGCTTGTCCGCTGGCGGTATCCCAAAGACGCCGACATAAACACTCGCAAAAAACAGAGAATTGTTATAGAATTAAAGACAATAAGAGTCAAGTCTCATCACCCCGGTAAAGTTCTTCCCGAAGGCTTGGAACAGACTGTTCGCTACGCTAAGGCGAGCGACGCCGACGAGTCGCATTTGGTCATATGCGATGAGAGACCGGATAAAACCTGGGATGAGAAGGTGTATGAGCGCACGGAAGATTATGATGGTAGGAATGTTGGGGTTTGGGGGGGTGTGATAACTTACGATAGCCGCAAAAGTTAACATCACTGCATTGCTAATCCATAAAAGGTTGGACGGCTCTCTTCTGGACCCAGTAATTCAAAATTTTATCATCCGAAAAATATCGCGAAAACTGTGGTATAGAACTCTTTGACGGCTCCCATAGCACGTCGCGCGAAGAACGAATGGAGTCTTCCGTGTTCGTCAGAAACGGTGTTCGGTCCTCCGGTGATAGACATGCCAAAAACCAGTCCGCCGGAGTAGTCCCTAATGTATCCGCAAAGTTGTATTTTTTCTTGGGCTGCCGCATGAGCATATTATAGACATTTTCCATGTCGGCAGCCGTCTTGGACAGAGAAAAACGAGAGAGAACATCAGCTCTGGCAGCGATGCCCATGCGCCTTCGCTCTTCGGGATGATCATAAAGATAGCGCATCGCCTCTCCGTATTCCTCAACTGTATCTACCAATAAACCAGTCTCTTTATGTCGAATAATATTTTTTTCTGGGTTTTGTCTGAGGCAGACGGGGCACAGGCCGACGGCCATGGCCTCAAGGAGCGCGTTCTCCGTGGTGCCAGATTGGTATGGATTCAATGGATAGCCAAAAACATCAAATCCCGAAAAGGTTTCCTCGATGTTTTCTGCGTAGCCCGCAAATTCCAACGCTTCAGATAAACCTACTTTGGCGGCTTGCGATAAAATACCTTCACGTTCCACGGGGTCTCCGACAAAGACAAATCGAGCTTCCGGCAATCTGACGGCGGCACAAAAATCCACGATATCATGATGAAGCTTGAACCAAGTTAATGTTCCAACGTAACCGATGACAAACCCTTTATGCGGACGCGGCGTGGCAAGGCCGATTTTTTCCGCTCCGCCTGAACTATGGACGACTGGAATATCACGCTTAGCTTTCTCCCGTTCCGCCACGCTCCACCAAGGGTTTTCGAGCGCATGAGGCGCGGTTACAACAAACTGAGCACATGTCGTCAGGTTGTATGGCAAAAAAGGGAAATTGCAGCCCGAAATGTGGCTCCAAACTAAAAGTCGACAGCCATCACCTTGGATGACCGGCAAAGAATTCACCAAAAAATCAGCCGTCAGAGGGTGATTCCACCATTCGACTTGCACTATGTCCGCTTCGGAAATCAATTTTTCAAGAGTTGCGCCGTCCGGCCGTATTGCGACAGGAATGTCTCGCTTGGCGCAATAATCCATAAACTGTCGTTTCTCTGGATTGTCCAACAAAACAATTTTATGACGAGAAGACTTTTCCTCAAAAGTGCAGAGGGCGCTGACAGCTCTTCCGACTCCGCCGCCAAGGTGTGGGGTGATATGAAGAATAGTCCTGACGGACTTCGTCATCGAAAATTCACATCAAATATAGGTAAAATTCGTTTCGCGTCATCGTCCAACACGTCTGCTGGGTGGCTGACATCGTCTGGAGCGCAACATGGCGTACAGATAGGAATTGAGTTTTTTCCGTACCGCAGATTTTGCGCAAGAAAACTTCTAAATCCGCCTGATCGCCACATCTCCAAAAGAGTCGTACTATTGCAATTTCCCAGAATATATGGCTTATAAATGGCATCGCAGGGTGAAACGTCGCCGTCCGGCCAAACATTCAGCATATAAAACGGTAAGGGACACACTTTGCGCGGAGTATGCAACACCCCATATCTGTCCATAGTTATGTTGCTGAGTGCCTCTTCGTATTTGATACCATCATAGACGGGCTTGACACGCTCAATATACATTCTGTCGGAAATTGAATCAAACAGTGAGTAAAACATTTCTTCTTCATTCTCTTCCAAGGCCACGTCCATGATTTTTACAAAAATTCGCGCGTCTTTTTCACGCCCGTAAGCATAATAATACGCAATATTTTCCTTAATTTTTTCAAAATCAAGCTCGACACCGCAAATCTCATGGTATTTTTTTGAATTCAATCCCTGTAATGAAACACGAATATTGGTCAATCCTGCATCAATAAGGCGTCGTGACAAGTCTGGTGTCAAGAGCGAGCCGTTGGTGATAAACTCTATACGTTCCGCTATCCCCGCATCTCTGACCTCCGCTACCATCTCGGGTAAATCTGGATGCAACAAAGGTTCTCCCTGCCCAAAGATGGAGACCATCTTAAAGCGCGACGGGAAAGACTTTGCCTGAACCAAGACTTTGCGGAACAATTCCATAGTTATAAAACCATTATCGGAAACCATATGAGGGTATTTTTTCGCGAGAACATCTCTATCCAAACTTTGCGCGCAATAGTTGCAGCGAAAGTTACAGCGCACAGTCGGGACGATATATAGGCTGAACGGCGTGACGAGAGGAAGCGCATCGGCAAGCATTGTTCGTCCTTCGCTGTCCACTATAGATTTAATCTCAGACACGATTATCCTCTCCAGTCAAGCGTCCCAACAGCAGTTTTCTATCATTGTCAAGAAAATCTGAATCGGAATTGATAGCACTCCAACAGGTACAGTCTTTGCACACAGGGATCGAATAGCGACCATCTCGCAACATTTTCATCAAAAAGCTTTTGCGGCGTTTTCCCTGCCAAAATTCCGCGATTGTCGTATTTTGTATATTTCCCATAAGGAAAGACGGGGGGAGGCC
Organism: Synergistales bacterium; assembly: GCA_025997935.1. Lineage (GTDB taxonomy): Bacteria > Synergistota > Synergistia > Synergistales > Aminobacteriaceae > BNVG01. The sequence continues at coordinate 7,830 of BNVG01000080.1, forward strand.
AGCCGGAGTGCAGGGGTATAAATCCCCCAACGCGTTGATTTGAAAGGAATAAAACGCAAACGGACAAACGTCTTTTGTCTTTATGGTTTCTCTATAAAGGCTGAGGCTTTCGTCTATGGACGTGAGTTCATCTTGCATATCTATCTGAAGAGAACCCAGATGCTCTATGAATATCTCGTCACAGATATTCCCAAACATGTCATAAAATATTTTTTCTTCGCCCGGAGCGAGCATTGCGTCGATAATCTTAAGATACAGCTTAGTATCTCCGCGATTATCGTAAAAATATTTGATTTGTTTTAGAAAGGCTTGAAAATCCAAATCTACGCCGCAGTTTTTTTTGTAACTCTCCGCATCCAACCCCTGCAATGATATACGTAACCGCGTGAGTCCCGCATCAATAAGGCGATGCGTGACATCTTCATTCAAAAGATAGCCATTTGTAAAAACATCAAGCTGTTTTTCGACAATGCCCCGTTCCATTAACACCTTCACCATCTCAGGCGTCTTGGGGTTCAATAGCGGTTCTCCCAAACCTACAAACTGAATGTGCTTAAGCGGTTTTGGAAAAGCGGAAAGTTGATCAACTATCTTCATAAACATATCCCACGGCATGTTCTGAGCTTTATACCCCAAATTTTCCCGTTCTGCGGAACTTTTGCTGTGTACACAATAAAAACACTTGAAGTTGCAGGCACTGGAAGGGCTCAAGTCCAAGGTAAAAGGCACGTCCAACGGGATAACATCAGCAAGGCGCGTTCTGTCCGTATCGTAACCAGGTTTAATTTTGGCTTCCACCTCTCATGGCTCCTCGTAAAAACAACAATTTGTCTACATAATCGTCCACTAGATTCTCTGCCATTCTAAGCGCAAAATTGCAAAACGTCAAACTCAACTCCAATCCAACCCACGATGTAAAATTATCTCCGGCGCGATTGTAGAAAGTCAATCATTGCGCCGCCATCAAAATCGTCGTTTGATCAAGTATAATTCCAATACGCAGAGGGTGGAAGCCATCGTCGTTATCCTGTAAAAACCCATTATAATAGCTGCTTTCTTTGTGTATAGTCAACGTGCCCATAAAACCTTCTTCTCGCCCGCCTTATCAGATGTAAAGATATTTCAAAATCGACAATTTGTCAGTCACACGCCTGATAGCGCGGCAATAAAACATTTGCGTATTCATCAAGATAATCCCCTGGCTGTAGTGCGTAAATCGGAATCTCACATCCGGAACATACCGCGTTACAAGTTCTATCTTTTAATTGTAAAATCAGAAAATTTTTGCGTTCGACAAGAGTTCCTTGTATCCTTGGTGATGTAGGTAAACAGAG
>BNVG01000081.1 GCA_025997935.1 Synergistales bacterium
ATAAAGGCCAGTTTCGATTTCGACATGCCGAGAAACGCTCGCGCGGAGAAGGAGATGGCGGCGTTTGTGGCTGATGTGGCGCGCGAGGAGAAGCTCTTGCCGTTCGACGCCTCCGCCATATCCGAGGTGCTTGAGTGGGCGAGCCGAGCGGCCGACGATCAGGAGCTGTTGTCTATCGAAATAGGGAACATCAGAGAGTTGGTAGTGGAGTCTCACGCCTGGGCCAAGGCGGACAAAAAGGAAACCCATCTCCAGGTCAGCCAAAAACACGTTCAAAAGGCCATAGAGCATAAAAAATACCGCTCCGGGCTTTACCAGGAAAAGTTGGAGCGCGCGCTCGATACCGGCCTCATACGCGTGGACATTGATGGTGAAATGGTAGGGCAGATAAACGGGCTTTCGGTCATAGAGCTTTCGGACTCACGCTTCGGCCATCCGAGCCGCATAACAGCCAACGTCTATATGGGGCAGGAGGGCGTAATCAACATCGAGCGCGAGGTGAAGATGACCGGGCCTATACATAATAAAGGCCTGATGATTCTCTCGAGCTATCTTGGACGTAAATACGCTCAGGACATGCCTTTATCGCTTTCGGCGCGCCTGACTTTCGAGCAGAACTACGGCGGGGTCGAGGGCGACAGCGCGTCGTCCACCGAGCTTTACTGCCTCTTGTCGGCCCTCTCCGAACTGCCCCTGAAGCAGAGTATAGCCGTCACCGGCTCCGTAGACCAGTTCGGCAACGTACAGCCAATAGGCGGGGTCAACGAGAAAATCGAGGGCTTCTTCGAGTGTTGCAAGCGGCGGCGCCTGACAGGCGAACAGGGCGTCATCATCCCAAAGCAGAACGTCACTCACCTCATGCTGAACCACGAGGTTTTAGACGCGGTCAAGGACGGCAAGTTCTCTATATGGGCGGTCGAGACCATAGACGAGGGAATAGAGATTTTGACGGGAGTCAAGGCCGGGAAAGAGAAAAAAAACGGCTCTTTTACGCCAGGTTCCGTGCATTTCAAGGTGAAAGCGCGGCTCAGAAAACTTCTCGAGGACGGCGCGAAGCTACACAGAGAGTTGCGTAAGGACTCGGGCGAGACTTCAAACTCGGCTGGGACTCAAGACGGCGGCGCGGAAGAAGACGAATGAAAGGAGTCGGGAAGTCAAGGAAGCTGAGCGCGTGGATAGCCGATTTTCTTGACCGTCTCGAATCATGCTGGCACAACGAAACATGCCCGCCCGCGCTATCGCACGAGGAGCCTTTGGACGGCCTGATTCTCACGGTGCTGTCTCAGCATACGAACGACAAGAACCGCGACGTGGCGTTTTCGCGCCTGAAGGAGCGATATCCGACTTGGGACGAGGTGGCGGAGGCTGGCGTCAGTAATGTCGAGGAAGCCGTGCGCCCGGCTGGGTTAGCTCCCACAAAGTCAAAGCGCATTTTGGAGATTTTGGAGGGCGTAAAAAAAGATTTCGGCTGTTATTCAATTAAATCTTTGGCCACAAAAGGGCGGGACGACGCGAGGCGATATCTCCTGTCATTACCCGGTGTGGGTGACAAAACGGCGGCCTGCGTGTTGTTGTTCGATATGCGTTTGCCCGCTTTTCCCGTCGACACCCATGTAGCGCGGGTGTGTCGGCGCGTCGGCTTCGTAAGTGAAAAAACGGGGGCGGAGGAAATTTGCGCGCTTCTTGAGCGAGCGGTTCCGCCCGAGCGTTATCTTGGCGGGCACGTCAATATAATAGAACATGGACGGCACGTTTGCCGCGCTCGGTCGCCTCTTTGCGCGACGTGCGTAGCGGCGGAGATTTGCGGTTTTCTCAATGGATGACGCCCATTTTATGACATTGGCCTTACATCAGGCCGAAGCGGCTATGTTGCGCGGGGATGTCCCGGTCGGCGCTGTCTTGGTCGAGAATGACGAAGTTTTGGCAAGTGTTTCCAACACAAAAACCACCGACCCCACGGCGCACGCCGAAATCAAGGCCATAAGAGCCGGGGCGGAGAGGATTGGAAACTGGAACCTCAGGGACTGCGACCTGTACGTCACGCTTGAGCCATGCCCGATGTGCGCCGGGGCTTGCGTGAACGCTCGGATAAGGACAATTATATTCGGAGCGTCCGACCCAAGGGCGGGCGCGGTCGGCACTCTTTACGATATTCCGTCCGACCGGCGGCTCAATCACCGTTGCGCCGTCAGGGGCGGGGTTTTGAAAGAGCGATGCGAGACATTATTGAAAGAGTATTTTATAAAAAGAAGAATGAAGTCAGAATGATTTATATACAGAGGGGACTTATGCGCTTTGTTGCCGACATGTCGAGATACGAATTTGGAACTTTATGAAATTGGAGAACTCACGAGAGAACTCGCGCAAAAACTCTCCTGCCCGGAGCTGACGGCCGCCGTTCTCGGAATGGGGCCGGCAAGCCGACGCGCCGACGCGGAGGCCGCGCGGGCTTGGATGAAGCCCCATTTTGAAACCCTGATGGACGAGATGGACATGGGGTCAGCCGCCAGAGCGGCGGCTGAAAAATGGCGCTCGAAACCCTCTTTCGGCAACGTGGTGGTTTATGGGGATTACGACGTCGACGGCGTTTCCTCTACCGTCTTGGCTATGGAGATATTCAGGCACAAGGCGTTCGGGGTCAGATATTTCATCCCCCGCCGCGACGCGCAGGGATATGGCCTGCACGCGCAAATTTTGGAGCGCCTGACGGAGAGCGGATGCAACACACTGGTGATCGTGGACTGCGGCACAAACGACGAGGATATGCTGAACGAGCTCACAAAACGAAAAATAGACGTGTTCGTGTTCGACCATCATTCGATCAGTTTGCCTTCTATATCTTTTCCGTTCACCGTGAATCCTAATATAGACGGGGACGAAACGGCAAAAAAGCTCTGCGCGACGTCCGTCCTCTGGAGCTGGGCATGGAAAGAGGAAATTATCTCGCGTCCTGAACTGCTCTACGCGCTCGACCTCGCGGCTATGGCCACCGTTTCCGACTGTATGCCGATGGACGCCTTAAACCGCGCAATGGTTCAAAAAGGACTGGCTCTGATGCGCGGCAAACCGAGGCGCGCTCTGTCCGTTTTGTTCGATAAATTAGACATTTCAAGACGCGCCATATCGGAAGAACAGTTGTCCATGCGCGTCATTCCCTGCCTGAACGCCCCCGGGCGTGTTGGTTGCGCGGACACGGCCGTGAGGGCGTTGCTTGACTCTGACGCTTCCCTCTGCGTCGACGACCTCATAAACGCGAACAAAAAACGCCGCGTCATATCGGATAAAATCGTCGACGCCATAAGCAGAACGGACTGCGCGGACAGTCATGTCATGTTCGATAAAACCTGGCCCGTGGGCGTACTGAGCGGCGTAGCCAGCAGGATTTGCTCGGAAAGACACAGAGCCGTGGTTTTAGCCGCTCCCGTCGGAGGCAAGATACGCGGCACCCTGCGCGTACCGAGGGGCGCAAACGCCGTAGGTATTCTGAGCAGTATTTCAGAACGCCTCGACGCATGGGGCGGACACCGCTACGCGGCCGGTTTTTCGGTTTTGTCGGAGCGTTGGTTTGAGGTCAAAGAGAGTTTGGAAGATATTCTGTCGAAAATTCAAATCGAGGAAGAGACTATTAGGGCCATAGCCATCTCTCCCGCAAAGATAACGCTGGAGACCTGGGAGTCTGTAAGCGAGCTTGGGCCGTTCGGCAACGACAATCCGTGCCCGTGTTTTTATAAAGAGTACGACTCGGGCGACAAAATCCTCCCGCTCGGAAAAGACGGCAAACATAGCACGATAACCGTTGACAGCGCACGCATTTTGGCGTTCAACACGGCGCCCGACGAGTTGCGGGGCGAAATAAAGGGCTGGGTGTACCATCCGCGGCTTGACAGCTATCGCGGAAGCGAGCGGGTTCAGTTCGTTCTGGACTACGCCGTGACGAAACAAGGTGACGCGCTATGACCGACCCTGCCGTCACGCCGGCAAAATCTCTGACGCAATCGCTCACGTCGTCGATACTAAACAGCGTCCCGAGCATAGAGAGCAACGACGAGTCTAAAGAAATGGCTCATATCAGGGACGATTTCTACAGCCAGCTTCCGGAGCCCTGCAAGACGGAGAGCGTCAAGACGGCTTGGCAGAGCCTTTGGTCAAAAACCTTCATATATCTTTCTCCGTCGCAGATGAATCAGCTCGGCAAGGCTTTTATATATGCCGCAAGGGGGCATGAACACCAAAAACGCACGTCCGGCGAGCCGTACATTCTGCATACGGTGAACGTCGCCGTTATATTGGCCGAAATGCAGTTAGACCTCTCCACGCTCTGCGCGGCGCTTCTGCACGACGTGATAGAGGACACGGAAGTGACGGTTGTCGAGCTTTCCGCCATCTTCGGCGAGGAGATAGTGAACCTCGTGGACGGCGTCACGAAGCTGGGTAAAGTCCCCTTCATGTCCGCGGAGGGGTATCAGGCCGAAAACATACGCAAGATGTTCGTCAGTATGGTGAGGGACATTCGCGTTGTGCTGATAAAACTCGCGGACAGGCTCCATAATATGAGAACGCTGGCCGTCTTGAGGCGCGACAAACAGGAGCGCATAGCTCGAGAGACGCTTGAGATTTTCGCGCCCATAGCGCACCGTCTGGGGATATACCAGATTAAAAAAGACTTGGAAGACCTCTCGTTCAAATATCTGCAACCCGAGATATACAACGACATTCGCCGCAAAGTCCGGCGCAAGCTCCCCGAGCGGGAGGAGATAATACAAAAGGGCATAGCGGCCCTTGAAGAGCGTCTGGCCCAAGAAAAAATTCCATGCAAAATCAAGGGCAGAGCCAAGAATTTTTACAGCATTTACGAGAAAATGGAGAGAAAAAAACTTTCCATAGACGAGCTTTACGACCTCTTGGCTATAAGAGTGCTCGTAAGCGACGTCACGGCCTGCTACTCCGCCCTCGGCATCGTACATTCAATGTGGACGCCCATCCCGCAACAGTTTGACGATTATATAGCCAACCCGAAAAACAATATGTACCAGTCGCTACATACTACCGTCATGGCCTTCGGAGCCCCGATGGAGGTTCAGATTCGCACAAAAGAGATGAATCAGCTCGCCGAATACGGAATAGCGGCGCACTGGCGCTATAAATCAGGAGGCGGGGGCGGGGGCGCGGACAGCTTCGACGCGAAGCTCAACTGGGTGCGTCAGGCTCTCGAGGGAGAGCAGGAGGGGCGGGATCCGGAGGAGTTTTTGGAGATGCTGAAAAGCGATATTCTCACCTCCGAGGTCTATTGTTTTACGCCTAAGGGCAAGGCCGTCGTGTTGCCTAAAGGAGCCACAACGATAGACTTTGCCTACGCCGTACACACGGAAGTCGGAAACCGTTGCGTCGGAGCGATGATCCAAAACCGCATCGTGCCCCTGAACACGGAAGTGAAAAACGGCGACATAGTGAAAATAATCACGTCTCCGCAGGGCGCGCCCTCCCGCGACTGGATAAAGTTCGCAAAAAGCACCAGAACGCGAAGTAAAATCCGTAACTATTACAGACAAATAGAAAAGACTAACCGCGACGAAAAGATAACGCGCGGACGCGAGGCGCTGGAACGCGAACTGAAAAAGCGCGGAATTGCGACCTACGACGCCGAAGAGTTCACGCCCATTCTCAACAAAATAGCGCGCGACACGGGTCTGTCCAGCGGGGACGACCTTTTGTTGGCCGTGGGCGGCGGAAGCCCGGGCCCGAGCGTTGTAGCTCAAAAATTAGCCTACGCCCTGCTTCAACAAAAACAACCGGACGAAAACGGAATTTTGACACCTGACAAAAAGCCGCACCTCCCGAAACACCAGCAAATGGACGTCATAGTAGACGGCTTCGAGGGGGTTATGGTGGTCTTGGCCAACTGTTGCGCGCCGGTACCTGGGGACGAGATTATCGGTTGCACGACGCGCACGCGCGGCATAACCGTACACAGGCAAAACTGTCCAAGCGTACAGAACGTGGATAAAGAACGGCTTATCGACGTCAGCTGGAACAACGGCCCGAACTCCGGAAAGTTCTACACCGCGCGTATCAAAGTGGAGGCCACTGACAGAGGCGACCTCGTGCGCGACATCGCTCAGGTCATCAGTCAGGGCAGCGGTAGCATTCAGGGCGGCGGCATTCAGGGCATGAAGGTCTCCATCATCGACAACACCTTAGCGCGAATGAGGTTCGACCTGAGAGTGAAAAACTTAGAGCATCTCTATGAGATAACGGGGAAGATCAATGGCGTCCGCGGGGTCATCGAGGTGGAGAGAGGGTAAATGCGACAGTTACAAAAATTTCCTTAAATTTTAGACAGTGGGGTGTATCGGGCTTGGAAATGGAAGCGAATTTACGGAAAAATTTTCACGAGCTTCTCAATCAGAAGTATTCGTTCTGCGAAATGTTTATAAAATACGCGCCCCGTGGTGTGGCAGTGTGGTTTTCCGGGCAAATAACCGAAACGGTCATGATAACGTCCGACCTCACGCAGCACGGCGTGCGGGTCAAATATTTCATCATGGACGGCGTACACGACGTGAGCTTGAAGGCTGAGTACGGTATAGACAAAATAGCCTACAACAAAATCACGCCCGAGCACGATATAGATTTCATAGTCACAATAACGGAAGACGACAGAGGAAGAGCCTTCAACCTCCTTTTTGGCAAGACAAACGCCGAGATAGTCTCATTGGAGGACTTGGTGCGCTTATTTTTATTGAAATACACGATAATCTTGCAGTACGCCAACGAGCTGACAAAGCACCCCATAAAAGTGCACCTTCTGCTCATGGCCGGCGTCAGCGACTTCGAGCATAAAGACAGATACCCTGAATACATCAAAACCCATATCCCGGATCAGGTCATGAGGATAAACCCTCCTTTTCTGTCGCCGCTTTACGAGGAGATAAAAGACTTTTCCCCCACTTATGTCAACGACGTGTTCACGTCGCAGGCTCCGTTCACCGAGGACGGCATAGTCAGGTTTCCCGATTACACCTCGTCATTTCGAAACATCATAGCCGGAGACAGGCTCACGCTGGACTCCCCCGCCGACTACGAGCACACGGTACACGTATTCGGCACGTGCTGGGGCTTCGGCTTCGGCACTGACGACGGCGGCACGATAAGCACGTATCTTCAGAGGTACATCAACCGCTATTGCATCCCGGAACAGGGCGGCAAGTGGCGCGTGGTCAACCACGGCGTCCATGCCATTCAGGGCGGGCTGAAAATGCACGAAGTGGGGGAGCAGACAATTATCAGGATACAACGCGGAGAAGTAAAGCCTGACGACGTCGTTATTGAGATGCTCCCCGGGTCGTTTCATATATGCCCGTGGAAAAAACAGACAAAAACGGTCGAGTATCTCGAGTCGTTCGTCAATGGCATACCAAGGCTGAAGTGCCTCGACATCCTTCCCGTTCTGCAAAGAGCGCACGAGATAGAAAAAGTGTTCGTTGGCGCCGGACACTTCACGCACAGGGGAAACGACGCGGTGGCGCGCGTTGTCTTCGAGAAATATCTGCGCGATATAGTCGACGAAACGCCGGAGGGCGCGCCGGATACGCCCAAAGAGGCTCTGCCTATGGAACTCCCCTGGAGATGGCGGGATCTGCTGGCGAGCGGTCATTCCCCCGCCGAGTTCTTTGCGGAGCGCGGCGCCAATGTGGCGCTCTATATAGACGGCGAAAGCCGCGAACGAGACGAAATGATAGAAGAGATGACCAAAGAACTGGAATCGCTCGGCGCGAAGATAGTATGCCGCGTGGCGAGCCAGACGGACAAGGCCCTCTCCAAAGACGGTAAATTGGATTTTATATTGGATATGACCGACCGTATGCCGGACATGCTGGTAAAATTACTCGAGCGCAAAACGGGCGCGGAGGTAATATTGCTCGACGACCTGCTTCGCGCGACGCACGACAGGTATTTCCTGTTCAAGCGTTTCGCGGATAGTTTAGACAAACTCGAACTCGGTCATCTCAAAGCGAAAACATGCGTCTTGGGCTGGGCGCGGCTTTCCGATATGGGGCTCGACCCTCTGTCGCTTACCCTGCGTATGTACGCGCCCCTGCCGTTGCTTAAAACCAACCCAAAGTATTTCACGACCGTTTATGGCGATATGCCTGTCTACAACGCCCAATATATCAAGGAAATATTCTCTTTCTGCGACTACAACGCGGAGTTCCCCACCGACTGCGCCGGAGAGTTTCTCAATATATCGCACGGGGAGCGAGTCACGCCCGGCGCGGGCGAGCGTTCCGACAGAACCATACACATCTTCGGCGGGACGGCGGCGTTCGGCGTCGGCACGGACGACCGCAACACATTGGGCGCGCTTCTCCAGGAGGCGCTAAACGCCTATAAGCGCGCCGACGGCAGGCTCGTATCGGCTCGCGTCGTGAACCACGGCGACCCGATACACGAGCGAGTCACGGCTGAAAAAGCCGCGGACGACATGAAGCGCGTACATCCAGCCGACGACGATATATCTCTTGTCGTTCAAACATCGTTTTACGACGGGCGACGATATAGCGGAGCTTCTGTCGCTTGTTTCAAAGGCGCTACGCGAGCATGGGTCTTTGGAGGCGCTTATGAAAAATTGTCTGCCAAGCGGCGGCGTGAAGGTATGCGATGATTTTTTGGAGACGCTGAATCGCTTCTCCGCCGCCTTGTCGCCCGAGGCGCGGAGCGGGTTTTCTCTTTTGCCCGCGCCTCGGGACGGGAGCGCCTGCAAGAGGCTGATGCTGTACGTCAAGTGGATGACGCGGCGCGACGACGTAGACCCCGGAGGGTGGAGCGTTTTTGCGTCGCGGAACCTCGTCATGCCCACCGACACTCATATCCATAATATAGCAACCCACCTCGGCCTAACAGTTCGCGCCTCCGCCGACATAAAAGCGGCCGTCGAA
>BNVG01000082.1 GCA_025997935.1 Synergistales bacterium
GGCGAAAGCCTGTCAAAACGCTTTGACGCCAACTGTTATCTCTATCTTACGCGGGCGATGGATCTGCACGACATAGCGAACGGACGCTGCGACGCCGAGGCCGCGTTCGAGCCTATGCGAAAAAAACATCTTCTGACCGTTGGGATAAACAGCGATATATTGTTCCCCTCATGGCAGATAAAAGAAGTGAACGACGCGGCCCGCGACGTGGGCGTACACGCCGTTCACAGAGAAATTCAAAGCGACGTCGGGCACGACGCTTTTTTGGTGGAAAACGATCAGGTGAGTGAAATTCTGCGAAGTTTTTTTGACGACATTAATTTGTAGGAGCGGCGCTCTGCCGCCCCTACGACACAATATCTATGCCTTCGTGTACAAAAACGGCCCCGCGTTCTCAAAGCCCATTTGCTTGTACTCAAATATCTGCTCCGTAGAGCCAACCAAGAAATAACCGCCCGGCGCGAGCGCGCCAAAGAACTTTTTGTATAGGTGTTCTTTGGTCTCAGGCGTGAAATATATGACGACGTTGCGGCACAAAATCAGATCGAAGCCCGTGCCGAAGGAGTCGTCTATCATATTGAGACGCTTGAACGTCACGCGCCGCTTTATATCGGCGTTGACTTGGTACGTCTCGCCCTTGTCGGCGGTGGTGAAGTATTTGGAGATGTATTCGGGAGGCGCGGCCATTAGCTGACGCCTGAGGTAGCTCCCCTTCTGAGCCAGCGCCAAAGCGCCCTGGTCTATGTCGCACGCCAGGACGGGAGTCGAGGCGTCAAGTCCGCATACGGCTGAAATTATGGCGAGAGAGTAGGGTTCCTCGCCCGTCGCGCAACCGCAACTCCAGAGCTTCAGGCGCTTGTGCCCGCGCTTCTTGATAAGCTCGGGGATAAGCTGGTCTCGCACTTTCCACCATTGCTTGTCGTTTCTGAAGAACTCGGAAACGTTGATGGTGAGATGATCGAGAAACTCACGCAACTTTTTGTCGTCGTTTTTGATCATATCGAAATACTCACCGTAAGTCTTGACGTTCCAGCGGTCTTTCAGCATGTGAACCCTACGGTGAATTTGAGCCTTGTAAGAGTTCAAGTCCAATCCTATGATTTTACGCAATTTATGCTTAAAATCCTCATACTCGGGTGAGTTGTAGATATTTCTTTCTTCTGTTTCCATTGGCAATCCCACCTTTCAGTTCAGTAGAGACGTCACGCTGCGTTTCTACTAAGTTATTCTTCCAGTATTTCCTTTTCTTTGCCCTTAAAAACCTCGTCGACTTTTTTGATGGCGTCGTCCGTGGCGTCCTGTACCTCTTTCGTGTATTTCTTGAGGTCGTCTTCCGTGATTTTGGAGTCCTTCTCCATTTTCTTGATTATCTCCACGGAGTCGCGGCGGTGGTTGCGCATGATGACTTTGGTGTCCTCGGCCTTCTTGCTCACCATCTTGACGAGTTCCTGCCTGCGTTCTCTCGTCAGCTCGGGCAGCGTTAGACGAATACTCTCGCCGTCGTTTTGCGGCGTGATGCCGAGGCTCGAGGCGAGGATGGCCTTTTCTATGGCTTTCAGCGCGGTGCGGTCAAACGGGGAGATGAGAATTTTGCGCCCCTCGGGGATGGTGACGTTGGCCATTTGTTTAATCTGCGTAGCTGTGCCGTAATAGTCGGCCTTTATGTCGCTGACGAGCCCGGGGTGCGCACGTCCCGTGCGTATGGCCAAGTATTCCGTGCGCAAAAACTCAAGAGTCTTGTTCAGTTTCTCCTTGAAATTTTTTATCTCAGTTTTGGGCATCGAAATCCCCTCCTGCTTAAAATATCTTTGCGCTTCCGTTATGTACGATTGTACCAATTTGCTCGCCATTTACAAGCAAAGAGACTAAATTACCCGGCTTTTCTATATTAACGACCAATATGGGTATCCTGTTTTCCATGCAGAGCGAAAAAGCGGCTCCATCCATGACGTTCAGGCCCCTTGTCAGAGCGTCTTTGTATGTCACGTCCGGCAGCAGCTTGGCCGACGGGTTTTCCTTGGGATCGTCGTCGTAGATACCGTCTACTTTTGTGCCTTTTATCATACAGTCGACGTTCATCTCGGCGGCTCTCAGCGCGGCTGTCGTGTCCGTCGAAAAATATGGAGAGCCGGTGCCGGCGGCGAAGATGACTATGCGCCCCTTTTCTAAATGGCGAAGGGCGCGGCGTCTGATATAAGGCTCGGCTATCGCCCGCATCTCTATGGCTGTCTGCACGCGTGTCTCGACGCCGTTCTGCTCAAGTATGCTTTGAAGCGCAAGCGCGTTTATGATAGTGCCCAACATGCCCATATAATCGGCCTGAGCGCGTTCTATGCCAAGTTTTTCGGTCTCCTTGCCGCGCAGGATGTTGCCTCCGCCGACCACCAAGCATACCTCAAACCCGGCCGAGCGCACGGCCGCCACTTCAAGCCCAATACGACGCACGGCCTCGAAATCAAGTATGGAGCTCTTTTTGTCCCCGGCTTCTCCGGCCAGGACTTCCCCGGACAGTTTTAACATCACTCGTTTGAACGGTAACACTCGAAGAACCTCCCGGCTTCACGCTAATATACATAAAACTCCGGCGCGGAAAGCTGCCCACGCCGGAGTTTTATGAATCTTTCAGTCCGTCAATCACCGATAACGAAACGGGCAAATCTGCGAACAACTATGTTTTCGCCCATTTTTGCTATTGCGTCAACAAGAAGGTCGTTTATCTTCTTGTCTCCGTCGCGGATATAAGGCTGCTCGAGCAGGCAAGTGGTCTCGTAGAACTTGCGGATTTTGCCCTCGATAATCTTGTCGAGCCTGTCGGCCGGCTTACCCTCGTCAAGGAGCTGCTGGCGGTATATCGCTTTCTCGCGCTCGAGGTCTTCCTCCGGCACGTCCTCCGGCTTGAGATAAAGCGGGTTGGCCGCCGTGATGTGCATGGCAAGCTCGTGACCGAGGGTGTTGAACTCGTCGGTCTTGGCCACAAAATCGGTCTCGCTGTTCAGCTCAAGAAGCGCGCCCACTTTGAAGTTCGTGTGGACATAGTGGAATATGCGCCCGTCGGAAGCGGCTCTGGCCGCCTTTTTCGCTGCCTTGGCCAGACCCTTCTCGCGCAGATAGTCGATGGCCTTCTCCATGTCCCCGCCCGTCTCGGCAAGGGCGGCCTTGCAGTCCATCATACCGGAGCCGGTGCGCTCCCTGAGTTCTTTTACGATGCTTGCGGAAATCTCAGCCATTACTTAAATTTCCTCCTCTGTCGCGTATTTCTCGTGTATACGCTCTTTGACTTCTATAATGTCCTCTTCGGTGACGTCCACCGGCGCGCTCACAGGCTCCACTGCCGCGGGCGCGGCAATGACAGGCGCGGCGACCGCGTCGGCTCCCTGACGCCCCTCAAGAATGGCATTGGCCATAAGGCCTGTTATGAGCTTTATCGCGCGGATAGCGTCGTCGTTGCCGGGGATGGGGTAGTCGATAACTTCGGGGTCGCAGTTCGTGTCGACGATAGAGACCACGGGAATGCCAAGTTTGCGGGCCTCAGCGATGGCGTTCTCCTCGCGGCGCGGGTCGATAAGGAAGATAGCGTCCGGGACGGCGTCCATCTTGGCTATGCCGCCGAGGTATTTTTCCAACTTGGACTGCTCTTTGCGGAGAGAGGCCACTTCTTTTTTGGAGAACGTCTCCCACGTGTTGTCCTCGTCATACTTGCGAAGCTCGATCATGCGGTGAACGCGCTTGCGGATGGTGGGGAAATTCGTCATCAGCCCGCCGAGCCAGCGCTGATTGATGTAATACTGCCCGCATCGGATGGATTCTTCCTTGATGGTCTCCTGCGACTGACGCTTTGTGCCCACAAACAGCACCGTACCGCCGCCCGCCGCCATCTCGCGGATGAAATTGTAGGCCTTCTCCAAGCCTCGGACGGTCTTCTGCAAATCAATGATGTAGACGCCGTTTCGCTCCGTGAAGATATAAGGCTTCATCTTCGGATTCCACCGACGGGTCTGATGCCCGAAGTGGACGCCGCACTCCAACAACTGCTTCATACTTACGACTGCCAATTTTTCAACCTCCCAAAATGGTTACGCCTCCGCGAGACTACGTCCGGCCATTCCGTAAAATAAAATATAAATTATAAATGCAGAACACCAAACCGGGCGTACACAACAATGCTCGCGTGTGTATTTTACACGTATTCAAGTATAGCACAGAAATAACGTCATTGTGTTAGAATCAGCATTGTAAATTATAAATTATTGGAACCATAAAATAAGTACAAGGTGGCGTGTGTATGCCTTATCAAGATTTTCTTAGTGGGAATGCCGGCGAAAGTAATCAAGTAAGGAGTAATTGGTTCACTGATAAACTCAGGTTTGGTAACTTGACTTTTCAAGACGGAATATTTTATACGGGAGGTGTGGAACAATGTGATATTTCTTACGATGACGAGAGCCACAACACGCTGTTTGCCGTTGAGGACTACAGTTATTGGTTTACTCACAGAAACGTAATAATTAAGTGTTGTGTGGATTTATTTGCTCCGAAAAATAAGTGCATTATCGAAATCGGAGCGGGGAACGGCAATACGACCGCCTACCTCGCCAACAACGGTTATAAAGTGGGAATGTTCGAACCGGGATGTTTTGGTTGCCATAACGCAAAACGGCGGGGGGTGAAAAATATCGTCTGCGGACTATTCGAAAAAAACACCATTAAAGAAAATACGGTTGAATCAATCGGAATCTTCGATGTTCTCGAGCACATTGAGGATGACAAAAAGTTTCTTGAAGACTTTAAGGGGTCGTTAATGACTGACGGATTGATTTTTGCTACCGTGCCGGCCCATCAATGTTTGTGGTCAGGTAGCGATGACTGTGGACATTTTAGACGTTATTCTCTAAACGCGCTCCGTAAAGTAGCCCGAAGCGCAGGCTATGACATTTTATACGACACATATTTCTTTTGGTTCTTCCCGCTTGCGATATTTCTGTTGCGAAGAATACCGTATTTGTTGAATAAAGAAAAGCGGGGGGGGGGGGGGGGAGAACGAGTGTCGCCCGAGAAAGTTCAGCAAGAGCTTACCGCTCCAAAGTGGGCGGGCAAGATCATCAAGTTTCTGCTGTCGTTTGAACTGAAACGAATTAAGAATGGCGGTAGAGTTCCGTTCGGAGCGAGTATACTAATGGTGTTACGGAAAAGAGGATGAAAAATATGAAAAGGCCCCTCCATGACCAAAACCCCCTCCTTATATCCGGCGATATATTGCGCGCGCCAAAGCCTTCCGACGGTCGCCACACCAACAAGCGCTACCCCCGTCATAAACATAATTCCGAAACACCTCAAAGTTTGCGCGCCAATTCGTAGGGGCGACCGCCCCCGGTCGCCCGTTTTTCATTTTCGGTCGCCCATATCCATAACGCTTGGCGTCCACCATAAGCAGACAACCAAAGAGTGAAGCAATTTGTGTTGGTCGCTTAGATTCCACACCAAGAACCGGGCGACCGAGGCGGTCGCCCCTACAATTGGATTACGTCCTGAGTAAACCATATAGTCATGTAATTTATGAAGTTATCTTAAATTACAGCAAAAAGATCATCCTTTTCCGTAGCGGTTTGCCGCTATTCTGCCAAATACTCGCGCAAAAGCCCCCTATCGCGCAGTCCCGGAGTACCGCCGGTCGCCGCAATCAGCTTTGCATGAACCGAGATAACCTCGTCAACTGTCAGAATTATCATTTCGCAAGCTCTCGCAGAGCCTCTATATTTTCGGTAATTACATCATCGGTCGCCGCGCTTACGAGTTTTGCGCGGGCAGCGACAATATCGTCATACTCTGAGAAACTCATCACCATATATCGCGGCTTATTGTTTTTGAGTATCACGGCCATCCCGCCTTCGTCAACGAGCCTAACGACTTTTGAAAAGTTCTGATTCGCCTCGGTCATAGGCACAAGCAGATTTGTGTCAATCATCATTGAAATCACCTCGATGATAGTATATCCTGAATATAGGATAAATTAAACCTATGAACCGAACGCGCGTGCGGCGGGGCGGCGAACAGCGTATAAAAAGGGACGGTGTGTTAGAATTTGTATCGGCAATTTGTGCGCTTACTCGGTCGTAAAAACTTTTGAAGGAGGAATTTTATTTATGAACAGAATTTTTTTTAAGGGCGCGCTGACGGCGGCTCTCGTTTTGGCGGTTTTAGGCGCGTCGTTCGCCGCCGACGCGGCGTCCTCGACCAAGGATCCCGAAAAGATTTTGGCCCGCGTGAACGGAGAAGAAATCAAGGAAAAAGACGTCGACAAACTGATTTTGTTGCTTGGGCCGCAGGGCGTCAACTACGACAACGAGCAGGGGCGGGTAGCTATTTTGGAAGAGATAGTCAACTCGCGCCTCTTTGCCCTTGACGGCGCCAGGAAAAAGCTAAACGAAACGCCCGAGTTCAAAGAAGCCGTGGCGGACTTCACCCGGCAGACCCTGGCGCGCTTCGCCATAGACGACGCGTTAAAAAACGAGGCGTCCAACGAAGAAGAGGCCCAAAAATTCTACGAAGACAGCCCGGAGCAGTTCACTCAGCCGGAGGAGATTCGCGCGCTGCATATCCTGTTGGCCGACGACGAGACGAGCGCCGACAAGATAGCGCTTGTCCAAAGCGAGCTCAAGAAAGGCGCGGCCTTCGAGGACGTGGCGAAGGCCAACTCGATAGACCCGTCAGCCGCCCAAAACGGCGGAGATCTGGGCTTTTTTGGAAAGGGCATGATGGTGCCGGAGTTCGAAAACGCGGCCTTTGCGCTCGAAAATCCGGGCGACGTATCGGAGCCCACGCAATCGCAGTTTGGCTGGCACATCATCAAGCTCGTCGAGAAAAAGCCCGAGTCGCTCGTGCCGTTTGACACCGTCAAGGCTCAGATAATCCAGTATCTCGCAAACGAGAAAAAGGGCATAGAGTATCAGGTACGTTTAGGTATGCTGAAAAGCGAGTACGCCGTCGAGATATTGACTTCCGCCGACGTTAAGTAACGTTATTCATTTGTCTATTGACATATTCGGTTTTATCTCTTAGAATACCGCATTGTGCCGTGGGATTCGCCTGTTCCGTTTATCTGCCGGTGTAGCTCAGTTGGTAGAGCAGCTGACTTGTAATCAGCAGGTCGTCCGTTCAAGTCGGATCGCCGGCTCCATAGGCAAAATGGTAGAGTGGCCGAGTGGTCAAAGGCAACAGACTGTAAATCTGTCGGCGGAAGCCTACGTTGGTTCGAACCCAACCTCTACCACCATTTTTTTGTAACGTTTTTCGGCAGTGCGTTTTGCGCCGACTTAGCTCAGTAGGTAGAGCACATCCATGGTAAGGATGGGGTCTCCAGTTCGAGTCTGGAAGTCGGCTCCAGTGAAAGCAAGGCTTTAGGAGATTTCTCCTGAAGCCTTTTTATTTCCAGGGTGGTGTGACGCGCGTGAAGTTTGACATTTCGATAAAAAACCGTTTGAGGATTTCGGGTGTTTTTATGCTCGTCACAATCGTCGCGTTCGGGTTGTCCTTGTTTTTCGGGGGCAGGATTATCTACTTCGAATTACAGGACGAGTCTCTAAGCTCGGACAAAACGGATCCGGATTATTTTCTCAAGATGGTTGCCTACACTAAAGAAAAATATCTTGAACCGTGGACGAGAGATTTTAATAAAGGGGATTTTGATATAAACGAAGCTTTATCGCAGGCGTCGGAGTGGAATGAGCGGTTTGGGAAAGACAGTTTTAACCTCGCCGTATACAAGAATAGGACGCTGTTGACGCGAGGACGTCCAACCATCGAGGAAAACCTCGCCGCTTTGCTTTTCTCGGACAGTGGTGAGCATTTTATGTTTTTTGATAATTTAGCCGCGTTTACGACTACCATCGGCGAATATAACGTCGCTTTGGCTTACAATGGCTTTTCCCGCAATCTCTATTACGATGGCGCAAGCAAAGGAACTTTGAATTTGCTCACCGCCACCATCACGATTCTCCTAACGCTGTTTTTCGTCAACCTCTTTTTGATGCGCTTCGTCGCCCGCCCAATCAATCTCGCGATGACGACCCTCATGGAGGGCATAAGACATATTCGTGACGGTAATCTGAGCTATGAGATCTTCTACCGGGGGCACGACGAGTTTGCGCAAATATGCAGCGATTTCAATGAAATGACTTGGAGACTGAATCAGTCCATCAATAGAATACAACAAGAAGAGCAAGTGAGAAGAGAACTGATAGCTGGAATTTCGCATGACCTGCATACGCCGCTCGCCTCTATAAAAGCCTATGTGGAGGGTCTTGCGAAGGGTGTGGCGAATACCCCGGAAAAACGACGGCATTATTTGAACACCCTGAATCGGAAAACTGAAATAATGGAAAAAATTATTGACCAATTGTTTACTTTTTCCAAGCTGGATATTGAAACTTTCCCCATGCGTTTATCTCGCGTGGATTTGGGACAGGAGATTACGCGGGTCGTCGGCGAGGCGAGGGACGAGTACCGGGAATCCGGTCTCCTAATCGATATTGCCAAGAATTTGCCAAACGCGGACGTTGAGATAGACAAAACGCTTTTTCGAAACATCCTCCAAAATATTTTTGAGAACAGCCTAAAATATAAAGGCAAAGATAAAGAGAATGTCCATGTCGATGTAAAACTGCACAGAAAGAGCGGCCATATCGAAATCACCATAGAAGACGATGGGCCGGGGGTCGAGGACGACGAGATAGTTAAAATTTTCGACACCTTTTACCGCTGCGACAAATCTCGAACTGACGTGGAAAAAGGAAGCGGTTTGGGGTTGGCTATAGCCCGCAAAGCCGTTATGCG
>BNVG01000083.1 GCA_025997935.1 Synergistales bacterium
CGGAAGAACCGTCACGTTCTCCGCGTACGCGCTTGGCCAGCCGCGCTCGAAGAAGTTGAACGGGTAGACGGACGACACCCCTATCTCGTCGACCGCATATTCTCCCTCTGAGGGGAAAGTGACGAAAACGGTTTTGCTTTCGGTTTGCCCCGGAGGGATAAGTCCGAAAAAAACGCGCTCCTCAAAGAGGGATACGTCGATGAGAAAAAGGGGGGTGAAGCGATTTGCGTTTTGCGCCCGCACGAACACGGGGCATGGAACGCGCGCGTATATCTCGTCGGGGAAGGCGAGCGTCACCGAAGCGCCGCGTATGTTACGCCGCCCCGCCACGCCCGAGCTGAGCAGACAGCCCAGCAAGACGGCCGTCGTGAGATAGAGGAGGTTGTTCATACTGTTCACGGCGGTCACGCCCAGGACAATAGTGACGGCGATATAGACGACGCCCGAGAGCCGAACCCGGATAACGCGTTTCCAAGAGCGAAAGTGTGAGCTCTTATTTATGCGGTTCATGACGGTTTAGCGGCTCGCCCTGCCAAAAACCATTTGGGGAAATGAAAGTTCTCATGCGACGGTGGGCGTCTCCTGAAAAATAGCGTGCAGAATTTCTTTTTTGACGGACTCGACAGGCTCCATACCCTGCCTCAGCTGTATGCGGTGGAGCAGCGTGTCGGGGGCTATGGCCTTGACGTCCTCGGGCAGGACGTATTCGCGACCCTGCATCCAGGCTGCGGTTTTCGCGCAGCTCAGCAGGGACATAGCGCCGCGCGTCGATATGCCGGCGGCTATGTCGGGGTGGGCGCGCGTCTTTTCGGTCACGTTCAGTATGTAGTCTATGATTTTATCGGAGACCCTGATTGTTTCCTCTATCGTCTTCTGAATCGTCAGAATTTCCTCGGGGTCGAACATGGCGGGAAGGTCGTCGAGCACCGATTTCCGGCTTCCGACGCGCAGAATTTCGCGCTCGGCTACTCTGGGTGGATAGCCGATTGAGACCTTCATCATAAATCTGTCCATCTGAGACTCTGGCAGGGGAAAGGTTCCCGAATGTTCGACGGGGTTTTGCGTGGCCATCACGAAAAAGGGCCGGGGCAACCGGTACGTCGTGCCGTCTATCGTGGCCTGTTCCTCGCCCATCGCTTCGAGCAGGGCGCTTTGCGTTTTTGGCGTCGCGCGGTTTATCTCGTCGACCAGCACTAAATTGTTGAATATGGGGCCGGCGTGAAACTCGAACTCGCCCTTTTCCATTTTGAATATATTAAGCCCCGTCACGTCGGTGGGCAGAAGGTCGTTCGTGCACTGGACACGCCCGAATTTCAGCCCCAAAAGACGCGCGACGGCGATGGCCAGCGTGGTCTTGCCGAGGCCCGGCAGGTCTTCCAGCAAAAGATGTCCGCCCGAAAAAATACAGGCCAGAACCTTTATCAGGGCGTCGTCCTTGCCGTGCAACACTGTGGAAAGGCCTGAGAGCGCGTCCTTGATTCTGGAATTTGATATATTCATGTGCGTAAAAACTTAAGCGCCGCGCGGGCGGCGGTGAAATCCACCCGCTGTGGCGATGAGTTGGTAACTCTGACTCGAACTGACATTGCGCATACCACTTCCTTATCAAGGTTTTCATTTTTTGACAAACCTTGTCGTCCGCGGTCATTATTGCGCTTGTCAATTTTAATTTCCAACCACGGCTTGAATATTATAACTTATTTTCAAAATTGCTAATTTTATAACATATCGTATATCAAAAAGCAACGCCCTGCCGCTCTTCTCCCTCGTCATTATAGAAGCTCACAAGATTATATTCATCCCCCCAACTAAACACTGTACAAATTCCTCAATATGCGCTAAAGTTTACACATGAAAAATGATCTCAAAACAGGGTTAAAACATCTCTCGCCAAAAGAGCAATATCAAATTCGTAAAAGCGCGATGCGATTGTTGCAAGTGGAGTTGTAAAAAAATTCAGGAGAAAAAATATGTCAGTAACAGTTAAAGAGTGGGGAACGGCTGATAGCGGCAAGGGAGTATTTCTATACGAGTTATCTGATGATAAAGGTATAATCGTCAGACTTACGAACTATGGCGGAACGATTGTTGGAATAGATGCCTCCGACAAAAACGGCGTGTACGCCGATGTTGTGCTGGGCTATGACAATATTGACGGCTATGTAAACGGAACGGTGTATCACGGCGGTACAATCGGCAGATTTGCAAATCGTATAGCCGACGGAACATTTATCCTGAACGGGCAGACTTACAATTTACCGAAAAACGACGGCGGAAATTGTCTGCACGGCGGGAGCGGTTTCAATTACAAAGTCTGGGAAACTGTGGAAACAGGCGAAAATTCAGTCACTTTTGCATATACAAGTGATGACGGCGAGGACGGTTTCCCCGGAAAACTTGATGTAAAAGTGCAGTATGTGTTGACAGACAGTTGCAACGTCAGCATTATATCAACCTTGCGTGCCTATTCCGATACAGTTGCGGGGCTTACTAATCACTCGTATTTTAACCTCAGCGGTAACGGCGGGGATATAACAGAAACATTTCTTAAACTCTATGCGGACAGTTATACGCCCCTTGACGATACGGGTATTCCGACAGGTGAGATTGCTTCGGTAAGCGGTACGAGGTTCGATTTCAGAGAAGAACGTAAAATCGGGCAGGAGTATGACGATAATTTTGTATTGGGTGACGATGTTTCGGAAAATCTGCGCTTGGCGACGGAAGCGTATGACGCTGACAGCGGACGCACTTTGAAAGTGCTTACAACAATGCCGGCGTTGCAGTTTTACACAGGCAACTACTTGGACGAAACAGGGAAAAACGGGGCTTGCTACGGCAAACACAGCGGCTTCGCCCTTGAAGCGCAATTTACTCCCGATACCCCCAACCTCATAAATAAAACCGACACGTTTCCGTCGTGCGTTATAAAGTCCGGGGAAACAAAGAGGTATGAAACAGTATTTCAATTTGGCGTTAAACAGTAGAATAAACAACGTAAAGAATTAAAGGGGAACAGTATGAAAAAACGATTATCAGTTATGGCATAGACGGGTTCGGGAACGACATATTCATTATGTTCATCACGAGCCAGTTGTTATCGCCATTGTCGCGCTGATTACGTCGGTTGTTGTGGCGTTCGGTACTACCGAAGCTGGCAAGAAAAGCGTTGAAGTCAGCACGGGGGAAGTGAAATGATTGATATTAAAACAGACAAATTAGAAAAACTGTACAGCGACACCGCTTACGCTAAAGCACGATACGAAGCGGCAATCGTTAAGTTTGAGGAACTTTTCGGAAGTGCAGATGCTTTGAAAAGTGATGAATTTGGTATATTCTCAGCGCCGGGGCGTACCGAAGTCGGCGGGAACCATACAGACCACCAGCAGGGTAATGTTTTAGCTTCGGCTATTGATTTGGACATTATCTGTGTGGCCAAAACAGCGAAAAAGAATACCGTAAGCTTTCTTTCGGAGGGGTTCAATCAGGAGATATTGGATTTATCCAAACTTGACCCTCGGGATACCGATGCACAAAGTTCAGCTTTGATACGCGGCGTTGCGGCGTTTTTCACGGCAAACGGACATAAAATCGGCGGATTCAGTTCATACCTAACTTCCGATGTGCTTGTGGGTTCGGGACTTTCGTCTTCGGCGGCGTTTGAAGTTGTTATCGGGCAGGTGTTCAATCATTTTTACAATGACGGCAAGGTTTCAAACGTGTTTATCGCGCAGGCTGGGCAGTTTGCGGAAAATATATACCTGAATAAGCCGTCTGGGCTTATGGATCAGTCGGCATCGTCTGTTGGCGGTTTTGTTCAGATTGATTTTGCCGACCCTGAAATACCGAAGTTCGATGCTGTACAGTTTGACTTAGCGCGGCACGGATATTCGCTTTGCATTGTGGATACCAAAGGTTCTCACGTAAATTTGACTGAACAATACGCGTCAATGCCGGTGGAAATGAAACTTGTCGCGAAATATTTCGGCAAAAAAGTTTTGAGCGAAGTGAACGAAAATGAGTTGTACGGCAGTCTGCATTTGCTTAAAGGCAAAGTACCCGACCGTGCCATTCTCCGCGCAATGCACTATTTCGCGGATAACAGACGCGCCGTGGCGGAGGCGGCGGCACTGAAAGTTGATAATTTTGATGAGTTTTTGAAACTTGTCCGTGAGTCCGGTCATTCGTCATTTGAATATCTGCAGAATGTTTATTACAATCCCCTTGAACAGAATCTGTCAATCGCGTTAGGTCTTTCACAGCACATTTTAGAGCCTGTGAACGGCGCGTGGCGGGTACACGGCGGCGGTTTGGCGGGTACGATACAAGCGTTTGTGCCTAACGCCGTGTTGGAAGTTTACCGTACAGCACTTGAAAAGCTGTTCGGCAAAGGCAGTTGCCATGTATTGGGCGTTCGCGCGGTCGGTGGAACGAGGGTGATATAATGGCTGATATGTTAAAAACCGACCCGCGTGATGAAGTATACATCGCAAACTGTTTGCGCGCTGTTTCTGAAAAACACGAATTTATTACTGATGAACAAATCAGCGACAAGACCTTTGATTTATTGACACCCCTGCCGTCTGAAATAGCCGATACGTTTTATGAGAAGTATAAAACTTCGCCCGCAGAAGCCACAGATTATTTCTATAATCTGATGTGCGACAACAACTACGTCAAGACAAAGGCAATCGCAAAAAATCGTTTGTTTTTCTATACTTCAAAATACGGTGAATTGGAAATCACAATAAACCTTTCCAAGCCCGAAAAAGACCCGAAAGCTATTGCCGCCGCTCTGTCCGCGTCGAAACCTGCGGAGGGCGAAGAACCATATCCCAAGTGCCAGTTGTGCGTGGAAAATGAGGGATATTTCGGCAGACACGACCACCCGTCACGGTCAAATCTGCGTATTATTCCCGTGGAATTGGGTACTGAACACTGGGGGTTTCAGTACAGCCCGTATGCCTATTATAACGAGCATACGATTATGTTGAATAACGAGCATATTCCTATGAAAATTGACAGGCGTGCGTTTACTAATCTGCTGTTGTTGCTTGATTTTTTGCCTCATTATATGTTCGGCTCAAATTCGGATATTCCTATTGTAGGCGGTTCGATTTTAACCCATGACCATTATCAGGGGGGACGGCATATTTTTCCGATGATGAAAGCGGGAATTGCTGAAACTTTTGAACTCAAAAACTTTCCGGATATAAAAGCGGGGATTGTTAATTGGGCAATGACTGCACTTCGCTTAGAGTCTGATAACAAGGATAGACTTGTTCAAGCGGCTGTGCGGATACTTGAAAAGTGGAAGCAATTCAGTCTGCCCGAACTTGACATAAACGCAGTGGGTGATAACAGCGGGAGTCCCGCCGGAAATGTTCAACACCACACTATTACACCCATTGCTTACAAATCCGACAACGGCGACAGTTACGTTTTGGATTTAGTTTTGCGGGATAACAATACTTCCGATAAGCACCCCGACGGCATTTTTCACCCGCATAAAGAAAAACATCATATCAAGAAAGAAAACATCGGTCTTATTGAGGTTATGGGGCTTGCAATTTTACCGCCCCGCCTTGACAAACTCGTGCCGCTTTTGCAAGCCTTTCTTGATGGCAATGCAGATGTTGGCACACTTCCCGCCGAACATCAGCCGTGGGCGTTACGGATTAAAGCTGACGGCGAAACTAATGCGGAAAGCGCAATCGGCGTTGTTTTTGAGGCTATTCTTGAAGATGCGGGCGTGTTTAAATGGGACGATTTAGGGCGTAATGGGTTACACAAATTTATAGAGTTTATGCAATGAGAAAATGTGAGGAATAAATATGAGCAGAATATTGATAACAGGCGGGGCGGGATATATAGGGTCGCATACAGCTTTAACACTTTTAGGCGTGGGTTACGATGTTGTAATCGTGGATAATTTCTCCAATTCTTCGCCTAAGGCTGTGGACGCGCTTAGCGCTTTGGCTTTGAAAGAAACAGGAAAGCAGTTTGCTTTTTATGAGGGCGATGTGTGTGACGGAGCGTTTTTACGGACAGTGTTTGAGGCTGACAAGATTGAAGCGATTATTCATTTTGCGGGACTCAAAGCTGTCGGGGAATCGGTTGCGATACCCGCAAAATATTACGACAACAATCTGCGGTCAACCTTGACTTTGCTGAACACAATGAAGGAATTTGGTGTTACGGGTTTTGTTTTCTCTTCTTCGGCAACAGTTTACAGCGACCCGGGGGTTACAAAATATGATGAAGCGACAACGCGGGTTGGCAGAGCTTCCAGTCCGTACGGCACTACTAAAGTAATGCAGGAGTGGATTTTGGAGGACACCGCGTTGTCGGGCGAGATACCGCTGAAAGTAATTTCATTGCGCTATTTCAATCCCGTCGGCGCGCACAGTTCGGGTGAAATAGGTGAGTCGCCGCAGGGTATTCCAAACAATCTGACACCGTTTATAACGCAGGTCGCGGTCGGCAAGCGGGAATTTTTAAGCGTATTCGGCGATGATTATCCCACTCCGGACGGCACTTGTATCAGAGATTACATTCACGTAACGGATTTAGCGGAGGCTCATTACTTAGCGGTTAAGCGTTTACTTGAGGTTGATGACTTGCCGATGTTTGACGCGATTAACATTGGTTCGGGTAACGGTTACTCGGTATTTGAAGTTATTTCTGCTTTTGACAGAGCTGTCGGCAAGAAAATACCATATAAAGTGGTAGCCCGCAGGGGCGGCGATTTGGCGGAGTTTACCGCTAAGACGGAGAAAGCGAAAAAACTGTTTGGGTTTACGACTAAACTCACGATTGATGATATGGCTAAGGATGCGTGGAATTGGCAGAATAAACACCCGAACGGATTTGATGACTAAGCTAAACTCTACAAGTTGGAAAAAAGAGGTGTGATATGAAAACTTGCAATAAATGCGGAGCGGAATCGTACAGAGTTGAGTCTCGGTTTTGTCAGAAATGCGGCGACAGATTACCTGATGCTGATAATAATTTACCGCGTCAGAACATCTGCACAAACGAGAACTGTGACTGGCACAAGACTAAGTTTATTTACCCTGACGATGCCCGCTTCTGCGATGTTTGCGGAAGCGCTACGGTTTACGCTGTTTCTTAACAAGTTGATAGGGAAACTCAAATTTAATTTATATTGACAATCATAGAGAAACATGCTAATTTTACACTTAGTTGTACGTACAAAATACAAGGAGGAGAGTAGAAGATGAAAAAGTTGTTGTCGATTGTCGCGTTATCTTTGTTGGTTTTTTCTTTGGTGCACGGCGTTGCCGCGTTCCCGGCTGAAGCAGCTGGCAAAAAAGTGGGCGTCGCGATGCCGACCCAGTCCTCGCAACGTTGGATTGCGGACGGCAAGAACATGAAGGAGAAGCTCGAGGCTTTGGGCTACGTCGTCGACCTCCAGTACGCGGACGACGATGTGCAGGCGCAGGTTTCGCAGTTGGAAAACATGATAACCAACGGCGCCGAATGCTTGGTCATAGCCTCCATTGACTCCAATGCATTGATCAACGTGCTGGCGCAGGCTAAATCCAGAGGTATTCCCGTCATAGCCTACGACCGCTTGTTGATGGACACCGACGCTGTTTCTTACTATGCCACTTTTGACAATAAAGGTATAGGCACGGTTATCGGCAAATATGTAGAGGAAAAAACCGGCCTAAAGGACGGGAAGGGTCCGTTCAACATTGAGTTCTTCGCGGGTTCCCCCGACGACAACAACGCCCATATGCTGAACGCCGGTATGTTTGAAGTGTTGCAGCCCTATTTGGACAGCGGCAAATTGGTCTGCGTGTCCAAGCAAACGGATTTCAACACAATCTGCACGTTGCGCTGGTCACAGGAAACCGCGCAACAGCGCATGGAAAATCTGCTTTCCGGTAACTATGGCACAGGCAAGGACGTAGACATCGTGATAAGCCCGTTTGACGGTATTTCTTATGGCATCGCCGCCGCGCTTGAGGGCGCGGGGTACAAAGTAGGCACGAAGTGGCCGCTTATCACTGGGCAGGACGCGGAACTGATGGCGGCAAAAAATATCATTTCCGGCAAGCAGACTCAGACCATTTTCAAGGACACCCGCATTCTTGCCGAGAAGTGCGTGACGATGGTGCAGGCCGTTTTGGAAGACTCCAAGCCCGAGATCAACGACACCACAACCTATAACAACAATGTAATCGTTGTTCCCTCATATCTTTGCACCCCCATTTCAGTGGACAAGGACAACCTCGTGGAGCAGCTTGTGGGTTCCGGATATTACACCAAAGCGGAGTTGGAATAGGCGCGGGGACGCGCACAGGCTAAATTGATTAAAATGAAAAGAAGCCGCAACGTTGCGGCTTCTTTTTCTAAATAAAGCCTAAGGGGAGATAAAATTGCCCGACATCATTTTAGAGATGAAGCGTATCACAAAATCATTTTCCGGCGTAAACGCACTCACTGATGTAAGTCTACAGGTGAAACGCGGGGAGATTCACGCCCTTTGCGGCGAAAACGGCGCCGGAAAATCCACGCTGATGAACGTGCTTTCCGGAATTTATCCGGTCGGCGACTACGACGGAGAGATTATATATAATGGCGAGGTCTGCGCTTTTCGGGACATCCGCGACAGCGAGCGGAAAGGGATTGTGATTATCCACCAGGAGTTGGCCCTGAGCCCTTATATGAGCATAGCGGAGAATGTCTTTCTCGGCAATGAGGTGACAGGGCTTCGGGGGGTTATCAACTGGGATAAAACCCAGGCGAGAGCCGTTGAAATTCTCCGCAAGGTAGGGCTTGAGGACGAGAACG
>BNVG01000084.1 GCA_025997935.1 Synergistales bacterium
AGCTCTCCGTCGCGTCCCTTTTGCGTCAAATCGACGCCAAGCTGGTCGAGCGTAGGGGTCTTTGCCTTTCCCTTCTTCTTGAGGCGGTCGATAAGCGGCTCGGCGCCCGGTTTGGACACCCCGGCTCTGAAGACGCTATGATACGCATAGATATGAGCGAGTTTATGGAAAAACATGAGGCGTCCAAACTTCTTGGCGCCCCCCCCGGTTACATTGGGCACGAAAACGGCGGAAAGCTCACGGAGCTGGTTCGCCGCCGCCCATATTCCGTCATTCTCTTTGACGAGATAGAAAAAGCTCATCCAGAGATTTTCAACGTGTTGCTTCAAATTTTAGAGGACGGAGTTTTGACGGACGGACGCGGTCGCAGAGTGGACTTTCGCAACACAGTAGTCATTATGACCAGCAACGTCGGCGCTAAAGAGGCCGCCAAGGGAAGCGTCCTCGGCTTTGGCTTGGGGTCGGGCGAGTCCGTTGACTGGGACCGCATGAAAAAGACAATTCTGGACGAGGCCGACAAGCTGTTCCGCCCGGAGTTTTTGAATCGTATAGACGATATGGTGGTGTTCCGCCCGTTGTCACGCGAGGATCTTTTGCGTATAGTCGAGATAATGCTGTCGGATATGCGCGTAAGGCTGTCGGAACGGGGCATAGAGATAGGGGTGGAGACCGAGGCCAAGGAGATGATTTTGGACAAGGCGTTTTTGCCAAAGTACGGCGCCCGTCCCTTGCGCCGCGCCATTCAGTCTATGGTGGAGGATAAGCTGGCGGATTCCGTCCTGGCCGGGCAGATAGCTAATGGAGCGGTCGTGAAAGTCGGCGTTTTCGACGGCGAAATAGCGATAGAGCCGGGACTGCCTCAACCCGCGCTTTAGGCGTTTATATTCTGAAGGGAGTACGAAATGAAACCGGTTATAGGAATTACCATAGGCGACCCGTCTGGCGTCGGCCCCGAAATAGCGGTGAAGGCGCTGAAACATGAGGATATTTACAAAAAATGCCTTCCGGTTGTGATAGGCGACTACGAAGCTATTCGCGAGGCGAACGAATTTTCAAAGACGGCTCTTACGCTTAGAGAAATTTCCTCTCCGCAAGAAGCCAAGGGTGAGTTCGGCACGCTTGATTACATCAACCTCGGGTATCTGACGCCGGGCAGTTTTGAATATAAAAAAGTTCAGCGTCTGACGGGAGAGGCGTCTTTTCAGTATGTTGTAAAAGGCATAGACCTCGCTATGAAGAAAGAGCTTAACGCCGTCGTTACCGGCCCGATAAACAAAGAGGCCATAAACCTCGCGGGACACCATTACAGCGGACACACCGAAATATTCGCCGATTACACGCACACCAAGGATTACGCCATGCTCCTCTCGGGCGGGGCCATAAAGGTCATACACGTGACGACCCATTGCTCCATGAGAGACGCCTGCGACAAAATCAAAAGGGAGCGAGTGCTCTCCGTGATAAAGCTGGCTCACGAGGGGCT
Organism: Synergistales bacterium; assembly: GCA_025997935.1. Taxonomy (GTDB): domain Bacteria; phylum Synergistota; class Synergistia; order Synergistales; family Aminobacteriaceae; genus BNVG01. The sequence continues at coordinate 1,484 of BNVG01000084.1, forward strand.
TTTGCTCATGGATTACAAAAACCCCAAAATAGGCGTAGCCGGCCTTAACGCTCACGCGTCGGAAAACGGCCTCTTCGGTTGGGAGGAGGAGCGCGAAATATCGCCGGCGATAGAGGACGCCAAGGCGCTCGGCATAAACGTGGAAGGCCCCGTGCCGCCTGATACGGTCTTTGTTAAATGCACAGCCGGACAGTATGACGTTGTGGTGGCGATGTATCACGATCAGGGGCACATCCCTCTGAAACTCGCCGGTTTCAAGTTGGATATAGCCACAAATCGCTATTCCTCCATGAGCGGAGTAAACTTGACCATAGGGCTACCTATAATCCGTACGTCTGTGGATCACGGGACGGCTTTCGGAAAAGCCGGCGAGGGCCGGGCGAACGAGGAAAGTCTCGTGGACGCCATAGATGTGGCGATAGTCATGGCGAAGAACAAGTTCGGCCTGTAAAGCCAAAATGAATACGCCGCCGACCATAATAGGGTCGGCGGCGCGGCGTGAGCGATGGCGAAAGCGGGCTGGGGGGCTATCCCTTAACCCCAATTAAAATTGTACCACACTGTCGAAAAGCAAACGCCTAACGGCGAATACCATAGGCTGAAAGATGAAATCCACGAGGTTGAGGTTATCCGCAAGTATGCCGAGCAGTTACAAAAGACAATTACTCCGCCGCAGAGGACAAAGAGGCGGGAATCGGAATTGTAAATTGGTAAAAACGGGCAGGGTGATTCTCCCTGCCCGTTTTTACCTTATAGCTTGAGAATTTTATGAAGCGGCCGTGGATATTGACAGCTCCGGCTTGTGCTGGCCCCCAAGCAGTGATAACATAGACGGATGAATTATTTTTGCGGGGGCGAGAAAATTTGGGCGGGGAAATTTTATCGAAACAAAAGCGGCTCGAAAACGAAAAAAATAATCCGTGGATGAAAGGCTGGCGTCAGATGACGAAGCTCGGCTATCGGCCCGAGGATTTTTTTGTCTGCGCGTCCGCCCGGAATCTTGTCCTGTCTCCTTCCGTCATATCGAACGAGGCCGCTATGTCCGTTTTGGGAGGGTTGCCGCGTTTGAACGACCCCTCGATTAAACCGGATTTTTTTGTGACGCTTACCGACTCTGACGCCGCGTCAATGCGCGCCGTGACATCGGACGAGACGGAGGTTCTTTCGGTCGACGACTTAATCAACTTAGCTCAGCTCAAATTTGCTTGTCATCAGTATTCAGAGCAGCTGAAAGGTTATGGCGTAAAGATAGTCCTGCTCCTTTGGGCGGGAGTTACGGAGTTTGGGATAGAAGAATGGAATGATGAATATAAAGACAGGGGCTTTATGAGAGAGGTTCACAGGAAAAACCCACCGTATTTCTCTGAGCTTTACGACGATATAGATGAGTATTCCGATGCGTATATAGACGAGCTTTTCAGGGAAATCCCCGTTTTTGAGGACGGGGGGATGATTAAGTTCTCGGACTCCTACGGAGAATTTTTGAACGTCATAGGCGGAGACCGACTGACCCCCGACACGCCGCCGGAATACGCGCATACTATACATATCTTTGGCGGTTGCTGGGGTTTCGGCTACGGAGCCGATGACAGAAACACTATGGCCGCGACGCTACAAAGACATGTCAACGAGGCCTCCGGCGGCCTGGAAAACGCGAAGTGGCAGGTGTCTAATCACGGAGTGTATTTTCATAACATAGTAGGCGGGCTTTTGGCCTATCAGCTCGGCGAACAGGTGCTTTTGCGCGTAAAAGAAGGGGATATACTCCCCGGCGACGTGGTCGTCGACGTTCTGCACTGCCGCTATCACCAAGCGCCATCTAAAAACCAAAAAAAGGCCGCCGCCTGGATTCGCGCGTTCACTAAGGGTGATTTGGGTATTGATACCATTGACCTTTACGAGACGCTCCGCTTCGCTCAGGCGAGCTCAAAGACTTATGTAGATCGGCACCACGTGAACCATAAAGGGCAAAGAGCTGTTGCCGACAAGCTCTTTGACGAATATATAAGGGAGGTTGTTGGCACGGATTAACGTGCCGGAAATTGCTATGGCTGAAACCAATATCAATAAGGAATTTGATGATTATCGTGTTCTTCTCGCTCAGGAAAAAGAGAAGCACTCAGGTGCCGTTACGGTTGGCTCGATAGCCCTGAACGCCGACCCGTTCACCGTGGGGCATCGTTTTATCGTGGAGAAGGCGGCGGGCGAGTCTGACGCGCTTTACGTTTTTGTAGTAGAGGGTGAGAAGCCGCTTCTGCCGTGGGATGAGAGGGTTGAGCTTGCCGCTAAGGCCCTTGGCGACCTGAAGAACGTCACCGTCCTGAAGAGCGGCAGGTTTGTCGCCCCGACCCTCAGGGCGCCGGGGTATTTTGACGAGACGGCCGCGGCGGAAGTCGCCATAGATACATGCCTCGACGTCCGCCTGTTTGTGAAGCACATCATCCCCACGCTTGGCGTAAACGCCCGTTTTGTCGGCACGGAGCCGGCGAGCCCTATTCTTACTCAGTACAACAGGGCTATGAAGGCGATATTGACGCGAAACAACGTCAAGTTTGTGGAGCACGAGCGTTTTGCTCATAACGGAAAGCCCGTCAGCGCTACCGTAGTGAGGGATTTAATTAAAGCCAAAAACAGCGCTGAGATAAAAGAGCTTGTGCCCGAGACTGTTTACGCTTATCTGACACAAAAATTCGGCCTGTAGCGCGCATAGCTAAAAACTAAATGCGGGCCGTCGTTCAAAGAGTTTCGCGTTCCCGAGTCAGCGTTCGGCAAGACGGCGCGTCGGAGGCTTCAGGTTTTGTCGAGGTCGGCAGGATAGGCGCGGGGCTTTGCGTGTTGCTCGGCATCGGCGCGGGGGATACGGAGCGCGACGCCGAGTGGCTGGCGGACAAGATAGTCAACCTCAGAATTTTCGAGGACGAGGCCGGCAAGATGAACCTCTCTCTTTTGGACAAAGGAGGCGGCGTTCTTGTCGTCTCGCAGTTTACGCTTTACGGCGATTGCCGGAAAGGCAGACGGCCGTCTTTTGTGGGCGCGGCTTCGGCGGACGAGGGCAAGCGCCTTTATGAGTATTTTGTGGAGCGCGTGAAGTCTTTTGGGGTCGAGACGGCTTGCGGCGTTTTTCAGACGCATATGTTGGTGGAGATAGACAACGACGGGCCTGTGACTTTAATTTTAGACACTTCTGATAAATAAACAGATGAAGGATGGCAAAGGGCAATGAATTACAAACGCTTTCCGCTTGGTGGGCTTTGGACTAACGGGTATCTTTTTTACGATGACAGCGGGGACGCTTTTTTTGTTGACCCGGGCGGCGACGCGCAAGAGGTGTTCGAGTTCGCGAAGCTGAATAAAATGAAAATAAAGGCTGTTTTATTGACGCATGGACACTTAGACCACCTCGCGGGGATAGAGGATTTTATTCCTTTGGTCGGCGACGCTATCTATATCAGCGGCCCAGATTCTCCGTTGTTGAAGCAGCCGCCCGAGGAAATGCAGAGGGCTTTGGGTATGACCTCTCGCGGCGCTGAGAAATTCAGAACGGTAGCGGACGGGGACGTTTTAACGGGATTTGCCGGAGGCTTTGAGGTGAAAGTAGTCGCCACGCCGGGGCATACGCAGGGGAGCGTTTGCTATCTCATTAAATCAGGAGACGAGCAAATATTGGCGTCGGGGGACACTCTTTTCGCGCAAAGCGTCGGAAGAACCGATTTACCGGGAGGGGACGAGAGACAGCTCATGGAGTCCATAATTAAGCTGTCGGAGATGCCGGACGATTTGGAAGTTCTCCCGGGGCACGGCCCTACTACCAACATAGGGCGCGAGCGGAGAAGCAACCCCTTCTGGCCCAGATGACAAAACAAAATATGCGAGCAGGTGAATAGAGGGGATGTTCAAATACCTTTCGGGAATTTTAGGGCTTGACGTCGGCATAGACCTCGGAACGGCCAATATTGTCGTTTACGTGAAGGACGAGGGCATCGTAATCAGCGAGCCTTCCGCTGTGGCCGTCCGCAAACTGCCGCGCGGAGGCGGAATGGAAATAATAGCCGTAGGGCGCGACGCCAAGGCGATGTCCGGCAAGACCCCGGACAGCGTGCAGGCGATATGGCCGCTACAGGACGGCGTCATCGCCAACTTTGACATGACGGAGGAACTTATACGCCATTGTCTACGCAAGGCCAACGGCGGGCGTTCGTTTATGTCTCACCCGCGCGTCGTTATAGCGGTCCCGGCTGAGGTGACTGAAGTGGAGCGAAAGGCCGTCGTGGACGCCACTCTGGGGGCGGGAGCCAGCGAGGCTTACGTCGTCGACGAGCCTATATCGGCGGCGCTCGGCGTAGGGTTGCCCATAAGCGAGCCTCGGGGTTGCATGATAATAGACATAGGCGGCGGAACCAGTGAGGTATCCGTAATATCCCTCGGCGGCATAGTGGTTACGAACTCGCTCCGCGCCGCCGGAAAAGACATGGATAACGCCATAATAGCCATGCTACGCCAGCGTTACGCGCTCTTCATCGGAGAGACCACCGCCGAAGAGGTCAAGAACACCATAGGTTCCGCCCTGCCGCTTTCCCCTGAGCTTGAAATGTTAGTGAAGGGAAGGGATTTGACCGACGGCTTGCCAAAAATAGACACGGTCTCGTCCGTTGAGGTAAGAGAGGCTTTAGACCCCATATTTTCACGCATAGAGGATATGATCAAGGTGGCGCTCGAGAAAACTCCGCCGGAGTTGGCCAAGGACATAGTTGACCAGGGAATAGTGCTTTCGGGCGGGGTGGCCCTGATGAGGGGCCTCGCGGAACGGTTGTCGTGCGCCAGCAATACGCCCGTCATAGTCGCCGAAAACCCCCTTTACTCGGTGGCCCTCGGAGTGGGGAAAATTTTGGATAACCTCACAGCCATGAAGCGGGTTCTGACTTCGGTGGAACGCGGGTCGCGGTAACAATTTGCCATGTGGGGCAAGCGCATGACTCTCGAATGGGTGAACGGAGTGGCCGCCTTGGCTTTGGGGCTTTTGTTGCTTGGCGCGTCCCCCAGATTTCCCTTTTTGAAGAACACGGTGGATTTTCTGGGGCAAATTCTCTCCGTTCCTGAATATCCCGTCGTGAAGTTGCGGGAGTTTTGCCGCGAGTTCTACTCCTGGTCGCTCGATAAAAACGAGCTCAGGCTTAGCTTAGAGGCTTTGCAAAACGAAAACGCAATGTTGCAAATCGTTGGCTCCGTGCTTTTGTCCGAGCAAATCAAGGCCGAGCTTGCCTCTCGTATGGGAGCGGCTCGTGTGACGTTGCGCGAACCCCTCGGCTGGTGGAGCGAATTTAGAATAGACAAGGGGCAGAATGACGATATAGTCGTGGGTTTGCCTGTTTTTCAAAATGGGTTTTTGGTGGGCCGCATCAGCTCCGTAAGTTCTTTTTCGTCCTGGGTCGAACTTTTGACGTCGTCGTCTTTGATGATTCCGGTTGTGGTGGAGGAAACGCGCGAACTCGGCGTGGTGGTGGGGGACGGGGACGGTTCCGTTCTATTGGTGTACATCCCGGATGGGCGCGGCATACTGCCCGGCATGAAAGTCAGTACGGCGCTTGTCAGCGAGCTTCTGCCTCCGGGGATTCCAGTGGGTCATATCGAAAGCGAGGCGTCGGCGTCGGATAACGGTTACGTGACTTATAAGATAAAGCCTGGGGCGACTCTCTCCGCGTTATACACCGTCTCGGTGTTCAAATACTCCAAAGAAACGACAAGATGACAAAATGACGTCCCATATATTTTTCTGGTTGTTGCAGGATTTTCTTTCCGTACTTACAGGGAGCCTTCCAATGCCGGAAATTTTTCTGCTGAGCCTTGTGTACGATATTTTGACCAAAGACAGAGCCGAGAACGTGGCGATAATATGGACGGCGTTTTTGGGCGGGCTTGCCTGGGATTTGCGCTGGGTCGGGTTTACGGGTTTTTTTACCATATCTTATACGGCTGTGGTTTTGTTGGTGATGTGGGCCTGGAGCGCGCTTCCCGCGTCGGGGAGAACCACGTCCGTTATATTTTTTATGTTTTGGGGAGCGCAGCTGATTCCGTCCGTTTTGTTTTTTTTGACGCTTGGAAGAGACGCCGACATGACTTTTTTTGTCATGCAGCAGAGTTGCGCCGCGCCGCTGTCGTTTTTGGGTACGTTTTTGTGCTACAAGCGCATAAATCGCAATAATTAGCGATAATTGACGAGGTTGTGATAAAGATGCTCGACGCCCGCGATATTATGGATGTGCGACTCAAGTTTTTGTTGTACTGGATTTTGGCCACGTTGCTCTTTCTCTTTACCGGGCTTTATTTTTTTCAGATAGTGCACACCGACAAATATATTCGCCTCGCGTATAACAATCGTCTCAGGCTGATTCGCGTGTCTCCGCCCAGAGGGGAGATATATGACCGCAGCGGTCTGCCTTTGGCTGTCAACGAGACGACGTTCAGTATCATGGGCTACCCTCTCGACCTTGACAAACCCGGCATGTTGAGCCATATCAGCCGGATTTTGTCGAATCACGGCATACCGGTATCGGAAGAGGAGCTCACCAGAACCGTCAAGCGTCAAAGATTGGCTCCTTATCAGGTCATTCGCCTCGTGCATAATTTAACTATGGTACAGATGGCCGAGCTGTTCGTAGATCCGGAGTTCCCTAATCAGTTGTTTCCACTGCCCGTCTGGCGCAGAATTTACCCGGCCGGCGCCATAGCTGCCAACATAACGGGCTACGTCGGCGAAATATCTGAAAACGAGCTTAAAAACGCGCTCGGAGGGTACGTCGGGGGCGACATAATAGGCAAGGGCGGCATAGAGCGGTATTACGAGGAGCGTCTCAGAGGCGTTCCGGGCGAGGAGGCCATTGAGGTCAACGCCCGCGGGCGCAAAGTCCGCACCATAGATTCTCTTTTGCCCAAAAAAGGAGACGACGTCCACCTCACCCTCGATACTGGCGCGCAGAAAAAAGCTATGGAACTCTTGAGCGAATACAGGGGCTCTATCGTCGCGCTTGACGTGAACACCGGAGCCGTACTTGTTTCGGCATCGTCTCCGACTTACGATAACAACCCCTTGGCATGGGGCGTCTCGACGAAAGAATGGCATGAAATAACGGACGACCAGGGTAAACCCATGCACGACCGCACTATATCAGGCGTTTACCCGCCTGCCTCTACGTTCAAGGCTTTAGTGGCCTTAGCCGCGCTCGAGGAGAACATCATCACCCCAAACATTACCTTTGCG
>BNVG01000085.1 GCA_025997935.1 Synergistales bacterium
GTTATTTGCTCTCAATCCACCATTTACCGCCGTATCCCGAAACGCGCCCGTCGCCTTGAAGTTTGCGAAGCCTTGACTTTATGGTGTTTACGTTGATTCCAAGACACTCGGATATCTCCTTTGACGTCTGCATTCCGGCCTGTTTGAGGTGGTCGATTATCGCGGTCTGGTCTTTGTTGAGCGAGAACGTGTCGGCGTCGCCCTCAAGCCGCCATCCGAAGCCCGTCAGCGTCATGGCAAGCTCGGCCTCCTCCACGTCGCGCCCCGTCACGCGCAGCATACCGATGTTCTGACAACGCCCGCGCTTGAGAAACAGGAGAGTATCCGCCGCGCCCGCCAAGCCCTGAGTGCCTGAAACCTCGTTGAGCCAGTCGTCCTCGTCTTTCGCTTTCTTGGTGTGGTGTATGATGAGCACCGAAACGCCGTAACGGTCGGCTATCGTCTTTATCGCGCTCACGGCGTCGTAGTCGCTCCCGTAGCGGTCAACGTCGACAATGCGCGTCTTCAAACGCCGCTCACAGTATTGTTGACGTGTTGCTATTATCTAAAAAGCAATTATAATTATAACGATATAGCTATATTGCATAATAGCAAATAAGGAGGTGTCTAAATGGCGCAGTCAATAGGTTCTAACATCAGGGCTAAGCGCCGCTCTCTTGGCCTGAATCAAATAGACCTCGCGGCGCGTCTCGGCCTCACTCAGGCAAACGTCAGCCGCATAGAGGCGGCTGTTAAGGGCCCGAGCGGTGAAATGTTGGTCAGAATAGCGCGGGAGCTTGGCTGTGACGTGCGGGAGCTTCTCGGCGTCGAACAAGACAATGACGCAAAGGCCGTAGACCTCGACGACGACGCGAAAGCCTTTGTCCTGAACACCATAAAAAGAGACCCGCAGTTTGGGCTGTATCTTCGCAGTTTTGCAAAGGATTCAGACAACCTGACGGAAGATGACTGGAAGTTCTTGGCCGCTCACCTAAAGTTGGCGTTAGGTTACACGGTAGACGCCATAAAAGCGCGGCGTATCGACGGTAATTTTTAATTCACAAAGAAAGATGTCACAAAAAATGACGTACGAAGAAAAAGAAGCCAAAACAGCGGCCTCCGCGCTTTTGTCGAATACAAAATTATTGATGGGCGACTGTCCGCCCGTGAACTTGGGCGTTATCTGTAAATATCTTGGCATAGAGGTCTACACAATGCCCTGCGCGTCTTTCGGGGCTGTGTTCTCGCGCGAGCCCTCTCCCCGTATCTTGGTGAACTCGAACCTCAAGCCGGGGCGGTTTCGGTTTTCTATCGCTCATGAACTCGGACATTTTACGCTAAATCACCGCCCGTCGTTTATATTGACCGACTTGGCCGACGGAAAATATATCAGGGGCGACGTGCACTTAGAACGTCAGGCTGACATTTTCGCGTCGGAGCTTTTGTTGCCGGAGGCGTCGCTTCGCTCGGATTTGTCCGTCAGAGGGTTTTCGGTTGCTGAGCTTGCCAAGCGGTATAAGGTTTCGATGCAGGCGGCGGAGATAAAGATTAAGACGTTATCGGGCGTGTGACTTATGCCTATATGGTAAAATGTTATAAATATTTTTGCTATTGGCGCACATTATCGAAGGGAGAATCTTTTGCATGAAAAAAATAATTTTGCTTGTTCTTCTGTCGATGGGGATTTTTGTAAGTGCGGATATTGTTAAAGCCGCAATGGGTACGCGAGAGTTTATAGAACTATGCGCTAAAGGCAAGCCCAATGAAGTTGAAGCCGCAATCAAAAACGGCGCGAAGATAAACGCAAGATTGGGTGAATATGGCATGACAGCTTTGATATATGCCGCTCGGGGGAATCCTAACCCTGACGTTATTGCGCTTCTGCTCAAGAATGGCGCGGATGCGCAAGCAAGGGAGAAATGGGACGGTAAAAGAGCGATAGATTATGCTGGAGAGAACGGCAAATTAAAGAATACGGCAGCCTTCAAGCAGCTTCAAGAGGCTTCAAAAGTCACCATCAAGCGATAACTGCCACGCTTCACTTCTGTTGTGGATTCAACAAAAAGAGGGGATTATCCCCTCTTTTTGTCTTTCCTGTCTAAGCAATCAAATCTTTTTTCTGTGGGTAATAACGGGCTTAAAGACCGTCGCGTATATTCTCAACCTCGGCACGGGAGAGGCCGGTGAAGCCCTCAATCTGCTCAATGGTCATGTTGGCCTTGAGAAGTCGTTTTGCAATTTTTGCAATCTCGGCCTTTGTCTCATCACGTATAACCGCCTCGCGGTGGTCTTCATCCATCTGATACTTCCGCCGCGATAAAAAATGAGCAACAGCTACGGGATCATCGCTGATGTTTGCCAATAGCGCACTCGCCAATTTAATCTCCTCCTTCGCGTTCACTAATTCGTTCAATACCGAGCGGTACTTCGGCTCGTTGGCGTGGGCAAAAAACACGCTCCACATCTCAATCGCCGTCATCTCCGATACGGGCTTTTTCAGAACTTGGCCGAGCTTCGAGAGTTCTATGAATATTATACCCACAGAATCGGCGAGCTCTTCTCCGTCCGGGTTGCGAAAGCTGAAACGATTTACAAAATCATCGCGCCAAGATACAGAAAAACCCGCTCACAAGCGGGCTTTATGTGTTAATGTGTGATAGGGAAAGGCAAAAATATGGCGGAGACGTAGAGATTCGAACTCTAGGAGCGGAAACCGCTCAGTTGATTTCGAGTCAACCGCCTTCGACCACTCGGCCACGTCTCCGCGTTACAACGCCGCTCATTGTACCCCACAAAACCCGAATCTGTCAAACGCGCCTCCTCGCGTTCGGGCATTCGGATGTATAATTTATATGCTTATTTCTAAAATTTCGATTTTCAAACTTCACAATTTCGAAAGGGGAGTTTTTATTTATGAAAAAGTACCCGAAAGGAACCCTCGTTTTTATAATTAGCGCCAGACGAGGAGAATAATAATGACGTACGGGCGAAAAATGCTATTATCCGTCATATTGGTGTCGCTTTTACCCCTATGCGCGTTCGGCGTCATTATGTATATGGACACGAAGGCCGAGATAGATCGTCTCGTCGGCTCCGAGATGAACTCCGTCATGGAAACTATCAGCAGGGAAATAAACCTCTCAAAACGCCTCTCAAATATGGTGAGAAGCAGACTTATTCTGAGATACCGATCTATTGCCCGGGCGGCGGCGCAAATCATCGATCTTACGCCGCAAGAAGAACTGTCCGTTCAGAAAATGCGGAGCTTAGCCGCCTTTTTGGACGTTGAGAGGGTTAGCGTTGTCGATGAAAACGGAATTATTCAATGTAGCAGCGAAGCCGAATTTATAGCCCGCCGGATAAAAAAAGAAGACCCGTACAAGTTTGACGCCCTTACCGAAAACCGAGACGCGGATATGGTCTATGAAGATAAAGAAGCGGAGGGCGCTTATGGTTATCAATATATCGGCGCGCCTCTCAAAAACTCTAAGGGATACGTGTATATAGCATTTCAGTCTGAAATAATGCAAAAGCTTACCGAAATGCAAAATATACAAAACAGAATATCCCTTACCGAGATTGGGCCGGACGGTTTTATAGCGGTGCTGAATGACGGCGTATATATAGCGCACCATGACCTGTCTAAAGTCGGAGAATCGGTGCGCGGCGAAAAGTGGTATGACGAAATAGAAAAACGGGGATTCAACATAAAAAAGGGCTCATTTCATCAGTTTGCCATTGATGACCGGGAATACCTTGTCGGGTCTATGCGCTATGGCTCCGACGTTATTTTAGCGATGTCTCCCGCCAGCAATTATTACGGCAAATTAGCGTCAATCCGCAACAAATGTCTCGTCGTGACCATAACGCTTTGTATGTGCCTCATCATTTTTGTGGTTCGCCCGTCGAGCCGCGTTATTTTGCGTCTCTCGGCGGAGAAAGAACACGCCAATGAGGAAAACAAGAGCAAGACGACGTTTTTGGCCCGCATGAGCCACGAGATAAGAACCCCTATGAACGCTATAATAGGTATGAGCGAGCTCGGTCTGAGAGAGACCGAGGACTCTCCGGTTCCCTCGCGCGGCCTTGACGCCGAAACACAGGAATATATGAAACAAATGTCGGAGTATTTTTCGGGTATAAGCCAGGCCGGGCACAATCTGCTGACCATCATCAACGATATTCTGGATTTTTCAAAAATAGAAGCGGGCGTTATGCAGTTCAATTCGGCGCAATACGAGTTTTCCTCGCTCTTAAACGACGTGCTTACTATAGCCAAATTGCGGCTTGAGGATAAGCCGATACAGATGTCGGTGGAGACCGACCCGAATATCCCGGAAAACCTTTTTGGGGACGAGACCCGCGTCAGGCAGGTGTTGCTAAACCTCATGAGCAACGCCGTGAAATATACCGAGAGAGGTTACATAAAACTGTCTATCCATACGCAAAAGAGCGAGTCCGCCAGGCCAGCGGCGTCCGGCAGCGTTGGCCTGATCTTCAAAATCGAGGACAGCGGTATCGGAATAAAAACCGAGAACCTAAGCCTTCTCTTCGGAGAGTTTGCGCGCGTCAATGAGACCGGAAACAAAACGATAGAGGGCGCGGGGCTTGGGCTTTCCATAGCGCGCAGCCTGTGCCGCGCTATGGGCGGAGATATTACCGTAGAGAGCGAATACGGCAAGGGTTCTACGTTCACTGCCACGTTGACGCAGAGTTTTACGGACTCGAGCGTTATCGGAGTTTTCGACGCGATGGCGCAACTTGACAACATAAAGAAAAGCGCGCTAAGACAGACAAGGGTAGCGCGTTTCACGGCGCCCAAGTTTCACGTATTAGTGGTGGACGATATAGCCGCCAACCTGACGGTCATGAACGGCCTTCTCCTCCCCTACAAAATGAGAGTGACGACTTGCCTCAGCGGCGACGCTGCCATAGAATTGATAAAAACACAGCCTTTTGACCTTGTATTTATGGATCACATGATGCCGGACAAAGACGGAATCGAAACTACGAGAATTGTCAGAGAACTTGGCGAGATAGACGCGCCGTATTTCGCCCACCTTCCGATAGTCGCTCTTACGGCAAACGCCGTTTCGGGAATGAGGGAAATGTTTTTAGAAAACGGGTTCGATGACTTTCTCTCAAAACCAATAGAGCTGTCAAGCCTGAACTCTCTTTTAGAAAAATGGGTTCCGGCGGAAAAACGTATTTTCAAAAAATATACGCTCTCAAAACAACCTAATGACGGAGGCGATGTTCAAATGAATCAAGCGGCTGAGACGCAAGACAAAACAAAACACCTTACGATAGATGGCGTTGATACCGTCGTAGGGCTCGATATGATGGGGGGCTCGATGGATGTATATCTGGATGTTTTAGACACCTATCGGCTCGACGCGGAGGAGAGGCTCCCCATTTTCGCAACTGTTCCGGAGAATGAAGGCGACCTGAAAACCATCACCACCAACGCGCACGCCCTCAAAAGCGCGGCGGCAAGCATCGGAGCCGTGAAGGTCTCCAAAATGGCGGCCCTTTTGGAGGCGGCCGGGAAAGAGGGAAACAACACGTTTATAAGAGAGAACATTAAAGATTTTCACGACGAGCTGTCAAGCCTCATAGGTCATATACGCGCGGCGCTCGCGCCGAGGTAAACCATGACTACGGAAATAGAACGAAAAACGATAATGATCACAGACGACAGCTTGACAAATCTGAAGATAGGCAAAAGCGCGCTGTCCAATATATACACGATACTGACCGCGACATCCGCCCTGAAGATGTTCGAGCTTTTGGAAAAACATTTTCCAGCTCTGATTCTTTTGGACGTGGACATGCCGGACATGGACGGTTACGAGGCTATCAAAAAACTCAAAGAAAACCCCGGGATGCGCGACATTCCGGTTATCTTCCTGACCGGCATGGACGACTCGGAAAGCGAGAAAAAAGGATTTGAACTGGGCGCGGTGGATTTTGTGCTGAAGCCGTTTTCACCTGACAAGCTCAGAACGCGCGTAGCCGCGCACGTTCTGTAAAAAGGATATGTCGGTCGTCACAATAAACGATCTTTTCTATTATCTGCCGGACGGACGGCTGCTTCTCGATAACCTGAGCGGGAGTTTTGGCACACGAAGCGGCAAAGACAAGGGCAAGCGCACCGCCTTAGTCGGGCGAAACGGCGTGGGCAAGTCGGTTTTGGCTAAGATAATGGCGGGGGCATTACCCATCATCCACCCATGCTCCGGGAGCGTCACAAGAAGCGGCCCCGTGTTTTATCTCGAGCAGACCACGACGCCGGAGCGTTTCAGCGACGTAGCGGACTTGGCCGGCGTCAGAGAAATTCTCCACGCTACGCGGCGCGCCGAACGTGGCTTGGGCTCGGACAGCGATATGTTCTTGGCTGAAGGGCATTGGGACATAGAGGAGCGGCTTATAAGAGAACTGAGTATCGCGAAGCTCGAATATTTGACGCCCGATACGAACGCGCTCGCTCTGAGCGGCGGGGAATATACGCGCGTGGCCTTGGCGGGGGCGTTTTTGAGCGGAGCGGATTTTTTGATTCTTGACGAGCCTACAAACCATCTCGACTCGCCAAGCAAAAAAGCCCTTATGGAGTATCTCAGAACATGGAAAAGCGATGTGCTACTTATAACCCACGACCGCGCGCTCTTGGATGAGGTGGATAAAATCACGGAGCTGACGCCTCATGAACTCAAGAGCTACGGAGGGAGCTACTCGCTCTACCGCGAGCGAAGAGACATGGAGCAGGCGGCCGTCTTGGGTAAACTCGAACAGGCCAAGACCGAACGCAGAATAGCCAACGCCGAAACTCAGGCCTCCATAGAACGCCAAAACCACCGCGCGGGCAGCGGGAAAAAGCGGTTCGCCGACTCGGGAATGCCCAAGGCGTTAAAGAAAGCCCTGAAAAACAGCGCCGAAAAGACGAGCGGCAAACTCGACGCCGCAAGAGATGAAAAACTTGAAAAATTGGCAAAGGCCGAAAAAGAGGCGTTTTTCGACGCGAATATCGAGCCGGATGTAGTGTTTATACCGCCCGAATGTTCCGTCCACGCCGCTAAAGTCGTGCTGAGACTTGAGGGAGTCGTCCTGCCTTACGGCGACAAAACCCCGATAGACCGCACTGTCACAGGCCCCGAGAGAATAGCCATAGAGGGGTTAAACGGGAGCGGCAAGACTACGTTGCTACGTGTTTTGAGGGGAGAAATTGCGCCCCTGCGCGGTTCATGCGAGGTCAAGGTGGCCTTCGCCTCTCTTGACCAGTTTGCCACGCTTCCACGCGGAAAATCATCGCCCGAAATTTTAAGGGAAGTCTGCGATATGACGCCCGGCGAGGCCGGAACGAGGCTCGCTCAGATAGGCATAGCGAGGGAACGGCTGAGTGTGGAGAGCGAATTTTTAAGCGGAGGGGAGCAGCTGAAAGTAGCCCTGCTCCGCGCGTTGCATAAAACACCTTCCCCACAGCTTTTGATCTTGGACGAGCCCACCAATCATCTTGATATAGACTCGGTGGAGTCTGTGGAGAAGATGTTAAAAGCCTATACGGGCGCTTTAGTCGTCGTCTCGCACGACGCGGTTTTCTTGGACGCTTGCGGCGTTACGGGACGACTTTGCCTTAGCGCAACAGGCGCAACATCCTGAACATCCGCCCTTTTTCCTGATGTTGTGCCAGACGCTAAAAACCACAAGGCTCACCGCGATAATTCCTATTACAATATTAGCGATATTCATAACTAAAACCCCCTCAAAATCCCAATAATGTCCCAACCTGGAATATAACGAAAGAGACTATCCAGGCAAGGCCAATCCAGAACAATATAGTGAACCATGTCCATTTGGCGCTCTTCATTTCCCCGTGAGCGGCGGCCACGGCGGCCATACAGGGCACGGACAGCAGGTTGAACGCCATGAACGACAGCGCGGCGAGAGGCGAAAAAGTGGCGGACAGCACGGCGGCGAGCGCGGTTCCGGCCACGGCGTCCTCTAAGGCGTCGCCCTCAACGGAGTATAAAACGCCCATAGTGGATACTACCATCTCTTTAGCGATAAGGCCGGTCAGAATAGCGACAACCGCCTTCCAGCCGTCGTCGCCCGAAGCGAAGCCGAGCGGGATAAAAATTGGCCGGAGGAACGTTCCCAGAATGCCCAAAAAGCTCTCGGGGCTGCTCGTGTCCACCATCTCCATAGATGTGTTGAAGTTGGATAAAAACCATATCACGACTGTCGCCCCGGCTATTATCGTGGAAGCGCGAACCAAGAAGCTGCGTAGCTTGTTCCATAGTTCAATGCCCACGTTACGCGCTCTCGGCATGTGGTAAGACGGCAACTCCATAATGAAGGGCACGGATTCCTTTTTGAAAACAAGTTTTTTGAGCAGTATCCCGGCGAAGACCGCCGTGGCTATGCCTATCATATATACGCCAAATATCATAACGTCGCCGCGCTGGGGAAAGAGAGAGGCCGCAAACATCGCCCATATCGGAGCCTTCGCGCCGCAGGAGAAACAGGTCATCAGCATGATGGAAATTCTGCGGTCGCGCTCATCCTCGAGAGTGCGCGTCGCCATCATGGCCGGGACGGAGCAGCCAAAGCCCATCAGCATAGGCAAAAACGC
>BNVG01000086.1 GCA_025997935.1 Synergistales bacterium
CATGGAAAGGATATACATGCGTACTCCCACCCGGCACTATCTCCTCTACGCCATAATGATGGCCGAGGGACATCATGAAAGATACGACGGCAAAGGTTATCCAAAAGGATTGAAGGGTGACGAGATCCCGCTGTGCTGCCGCATAATGTCCGTAGCTAACGTCTACGACGCTTGCCTTACCGAGAGGCCGTATCGGAAAGCCCTCAGTCCGGAAGAGGCTTTCGATGTCATTGTGAAAGGCAAGGGAACGGAGTTCGATCCCGAAGTGGTAGAGGCTTTAGAGAGATACCACGCTAAACAGCCCTCGCGTTGACAAATAAAAATTGACGGTTACGCAAGGTCTCGGATTGAGAGGCGTTTTATTATGAATAATCATGTTGCCGATTTGGATGTCACGGCGTGGGGTGATTTCATGGCGCCCCACGCTCAAAAGGAACGCATGAAAGAAATATTGATAGTGGATGATAACGTCACCAGCCTGAAGCAGATAGGAGCTTACTTGACCGGAAAATACAATTTTTCGATGGCCAAGTCCGGCGCTCAGGCTCTTCAGATATGCGCGCGCGAAAGGCCGGATCTCATTTTGCTTGATGTTGAAATGCCGGAGATGGACGGCTTCGCCACGCTTGAAAAAATAAAACAAACCCCTGTGTTGAGCCGTATTCCCGTTATTTTCCTCTCAGGCAACAGGGATATACCCACCGAGGTCAAATGCCTGCATTTGGGCGCGCTCGACTTCATAAAAAAACCCATAGAAAAAAACATCCTCATACACAGGCTTGAGCTTCATTTGAAAATATCGTCGTATCAGATTCAATTAGCCGACTCCGTAGCGCGTATGGCCGACAGCATTTCCACGACTATAGCGGAGATGATAGAGTGGAGAGACGAGAACACCGGGGGGCACGTCCTAAGGACAAGCAAATTAGTTGAATTGATAGGTCGCGAGCTTCTCCTGACCGGACAATTCGATAGCGAGCTTTCGCCCTCCGCGCTCGAAATGATAGTGCGGGCCGCGCCGCTCCATGACATAGGTAAAATCTCCATCAGCGACACAATTCTCCTGAAACCCGATAAGCTCAACGACGAAGAGTTTAAGATAATGAAGACCCACGCGGCTTTGGGCGCTGAAATTCTGAGGAGTATGCACGCGCGGATGCTTACGCAGTCTTACCTTATGTACGCCGAAAAAATAGCGGCGTCGCACCATGAGAGATATGACGGCAATGGCTATCCTTATGGCCTCTCAGGGGATGACATACCTCTTTGCGCCCGCATAATGGCCGTGGCCGACGTTTACGACGCGCTTGTGAACAGCCGCATTTACCGCAAGAGCATTTCGCACGACGAGGCGTTTTCTATGATAATGGACGGGCGCGGGACTCAGTTCGATCCGCGTATCGTCGACGCGTTCGAAACCGCTTTGCTCAATTCTCGCTGGAATACTCAAAAAGGAGGCTTCATGTCCTGATGGCGAATGATAAAGCCGCCAGGCCTGATGTCGTCGCGGCTACGGAAACTTTGTTCAACTACCTTCGCGATACAATATACAACCCTGATAAGGCTTATCTCAACTGGCAAAGTCTCCCGAGCGAATTTCATAAGCTGGGTCAGGGTATGGAGTATTTTTCGAAATGCGTCATAGACGGAGAGAATTTCGCCAAGGCGCTGTCTAAGGGCGATATACATTTTGCCCTGCCCCCCTCCGACAATGCCATCGTAGCTCCCCTCAAAAATCTTCAAAGTTCTCTCAGGCATTTGGTATGGCAGACTCAGGAGGTAGGGCGCGGCGACTACCGCCAAAGGGTGGAGGCCATGGGGGACTTGGCCGACGCCTTTAACGTCATGGTCGAACAATTGGATAAAAACCAACATGATTTAATAGACGCCAAGGAGGCGGCGGAGCGCGCGTCGCGCTCGAAAAGCGAGTTTTTGGCGACTGTAAGCCACGAAATAAGAACGCCCCTCAACGCCATAATAGGACTTTCCCTTGTCGAGCTTCAAGAGGGCGCTAACGCCTCGCTGCCCGTCCACACGCAGGAAAACCTCGACAAAATATACAACGCGGGCTCGACTCTCCTTCATATAGTGAACGATATTCTGGACATCTCCAAAATAGAGGCCAACAGCCTCGAGATAATTCCGGTAGAATACAGTCTGCCGGAGCTTATAAACGATGTGGCGCAACTCAACATCGTGCGTATAGGCGAGAAGCGCATCGTTTTTGACATGAATATAGACGAGTCGCTCCCCAAAAAACTCTTGGGCGACGACCTTATAATCAAGCGCATACTGAACAATTTGCTCTCCAACGCTTTCAAATACACGAAAGAGGGAAACGTCCGGTTTGACGTGGCCTGGACGCAAGAGGCCAACAGGGCCAAACTTTTTTTTACGGTGAAAGATACCGGCATCGGAATCAAAAAAGACGATATGGACAAGCTCTTTACGAGCTACACACAGCTGAACGCGTTGGCCAATCGCAACGTCGACGGCACGGGCCTCGGGCTTTTGATAACAAAACGCCTTGTCGAGTTGATGGGCGGCGATATTGAGGTGAGCAGCGAATACGGCTTGGGCAGCTGTTTTATTGTAACCCTTGACCAAGAGATTGTAGATTCGTCCCCAATTGGCTCCGAAATTGTCAAAGATTTGAAAAATTTCCGTTTTATGTCAGACCACATCGGCAAAGGGCGAAATTTTATACGCACGTACATGCCTTACGGAAGGGTGTTGGTCGTGGACGACGTCAAGACCAATCTCGACGTCGCGAAGGGGCTTATGACGCCTTACGGTCTGGCTATTGAATGTGTGGACAATGGGTATGAGGCGATAGAGAAAATACAGGCTATAGGCGATGAACAGGAGGCGCGGTATGACGTTGTGCTCATGGATCACATGATGCCCGGCATGGACGGAGTGGAGGCCGTACGCGCGATTCGCGCGCTCAAGACCAAATACGCGCGCCGCGTGCCCATAATAGCCCTGACGGCCAACGCCATCTCCGGCAGCGAGGAGATGTTTTTAGCTAACGGCTTCAACGGCTTTATCTCAAAACCTATAGATTTATTGAAGTTAGACGCCGTACTGAACAAGTGGATACGCGACAGACATAACGAAGCGCCTCGCGTAGAGGTCGAACAGGACGTGGCCGCGGAGTCCTTGTCGCCCTGTTTTCACGTAAAGGGCATAGACTTTGACGCGGGCGTGGCGCGTTATGGGGCGGAGTCTATATATCTTCAGATTCTGGACTCTTACGCGTTCTCTACGCCGGAGCTTCTCGACAAACTGCGCTATCCCTCGGAGGACGGCTTGGAGGCTTACGCCATACTCGTTCATGGTCTGAAGGGGTCGAGCCGCGCCATATGCGCGGACGAGATAGGACAGGCGGCGGAGAAGCTCGAGTTTGCGGCCAAGGCCAGAAACTTCAAGACGGTCTCCGCCCAAAACTGCGCCCTTATCAAGAGCGTGGACGATTTACTATCCGAGCTTCAGGCCTTCCTTGAGGATGCCAAAAACAACGGTTGCGCGCAAAAAGAACGCCGAGCAAGCCCGAGCGGCGAGCTTTTGTCTCAAATGTGTGAGGCCGCGCAACATTTCAAAACGTCCGTGATGGACGAAACTCTCTTGGATTTGGAGCGTTACGATTATGATTCCGGCGGGGACATAGTGGCGTGGATAAGGGAGCGAATGGATAACCTCGACTACGATGCCATTGCGGAAAAACTAAAAACCAAATCTTAACTATGCACTGACCCAAGCGCGAAGCGACGCGTCGGAAACTCTGTCTTTCATGTAGAAAGACGTAGGCGCGACCGTGCCGTCTCTTTGGCAGACCGCCGGCTTCAAAGAACCGTCCGGCAGAAGCCACTGCGGCGCCTTGTCGCAGTAGACCAGCTTTATTCCGTCATAACCCATACATATCACCTCCCATACAAAAAATAAGCCCCCGCAAAGGCGAGCTACCGACTATCATAGCCGCGCCGCCGCAAAAAGTAAAGGCTCGAATTACCTAAAAGCCGTCCGGAAAATACTTGACAAGACAAGGCGCGGTTGTTAGGATTCTTTTCAGTTAGCGCAATAAAGCCAAATTCGGGGAAGTGTTTTTGTATGAATGGCGAAAAAGTTTGCGGGTATTAGGGGCGTCATGTGCGCCTATTATTTTTACGGAGAGTGAAACTTATGCGTAACAAAAAAACACCCGCGAAATTGTCCACTAATTTGATTCATAAGGGCGACGGTAAATTTTGCCGTAAGCTCGCCGATATGTCGTCGGTGCCGGAAACGTTCCCAGTCTACCTGACCTCGGTGTTTGCCTTTGACGAAGTCCCGCCTGTGGACGCCATTTACGAGCACAAGAGCGACGCCTATATCTACTCCAGAATGGCGAACCCGAACTCCGACGCCGTCGCTGAGATATTGGCCGCCGCCGACGGCTCGCCCTCGGCCAGAAAGAAAAAGACGGGCGCCCTCGTGTTTTCGTCCGGCATGGCGGCCATCATTACCGCTATATTGTCGTCCGTGAAAAGTGGGGATCATATCGTCGCGTCAAGCGTCCTTTACGGTGGGGTTTACGACTACCTCGCGAACGAGCTGCCCCGCTTCGGCGTCTCCGTCACGTTTGTAGACTTCCTGAAAGACGACTTCACGCGCGCGTTCAGACCCGAGACGAAGTTAGTATATACCGAGATCATAAGCAACCCCCTCATGGAAGTCCCGGACATCGCCGCCATTGCAAAGGAAGCGCATAGTCGCGGACTTCTTTTCTTTGTCGACAACACCTTCGCCACGCCTGCTATAGCGAGGCCTCTCTCGCTCGGCGCGGACGCGAGCCTTTACAGCACGACGAAATATCTCGGCGGACACAGCGACATCACGGGCGGCGCGCTCACCGCGAACTCCGAGTTAGTCGCTAAAATCAAAAGGTTTCAGACGCTGTACGGCGCTATGCCAAGCCCGCTCGATTGCTGGCTCTTGGCGCGGAGTCTGCGTACGCTCGACCTTCGCATGAAGAAGCACTCCAAAAACGCGCTCTTGGTCGCCGAATTCTTAGAGGCGCACCCAAAGGTGGAGAAGGTGTTTTATCCAGGGCTCAAGTCTTCCCCCTCCCACAAGACAGCCGCCGCGCAGTTCGCGAACGGTCGGTTCGGAGGGATGCTGAGCGTCAACATCAAGGGCGGGGTCAGGGAGGCGTCGAAGCTCATAAAAGAGATGAAGATTATCTCGTTTGTCCCGAGTTTGGCCGGAACCGCCACCACTGTGTCCTATCCCGTCAAGACGTCTCACCGCGCGTACAGCGCCGAAGCCCTCAAAGCCGCCGGGATAACCCAGGGACAGCTACGCTTTTCCATCGGATTGGAGGACGCGGACGATATAATCGCCGACATATCGGCCTCGCTCGACAAGATATAGAACCTACGCGCGGGTTATGCCGCATGGATCAGCGCAATCAAGAATAAACCTATCAGTAAAATAGCGCCGTTGTGCTGAATTTAGGAGAATCGCATGTTTGTAAAAGACGGAATTGCATATGCCGGAGAACTTGAAAAAACGATTAAGGTAGTCGCGGTGCGGCCGCTTGCAGAGTATAAACTCTGGCTCAGGTTTTCAACCGGAGAAGAAGGCGTTTTTGGCTGCAAAACGCTATTGCAATATCCCGTGTTTCAGCCGCTTGCCGATGTTGATGTGTTCTCTAAAGTATATGTAGATTATGGTGTCACCGTATGGAATGATGGGGAAATTGATATAGCGCCGGAGAAATTATATAGTGAAGCCGTTCACTGATATTAGTATAGTCATTTAACTTAATTCACATCGAGCGATAAGGCTTGAAAGTAGCGAAATACTATGACAAAAATTTATGATATATCCGAAATAACGCGAATAATCGCTCCTATAGCCCACTCATATGGCGTGGGTTGTCTTTCCTTGTTTGGTTCTTATGCGCGCGGCGAAGCGACAAGTCAGAGTGATATAGATTTACGTCTGGTAGATAAGGGTTCGTTGAAGGGTCTGTTTCGTCTTGCTGGTTTTTGCAGGGAGCTTGCAGAACAATTTGAGATTCCCGTTGATGTTCTGCCAACAGACGCTTTGGATGATGATTTTCTGGACAACATAAGCAAAGAAGAAGTGATAGTTTATGAGTAACATTACTGACTCGTGAAGTAATGCGCAAGATTATTCGTTATTGTAACGAAATCTCAGAAGCGTCAGAGCATTTCAATCATTCGTTCGAAGCCTTGAAGAAATTTTCCGTTTATAAAAATGCCGTCGCTATGTGTGTTCTTCAGATAGGCGAATTAACTGCGTTGCTATCAGATGAATTTAAGGCCAATCACGCGGATGTCCCTTGGCAAGATATTCGCGGAATGCGCAATATAGCGGCTCACCATTATGGTAGTTTCAGCATAGAGTTTCTATGGGATACTATTGAGAATGACATTCCCTATTTGCGCGAGTTTTGCGTTACCAATATGGGAATAATGGGAGATGTTCTCTGAATAGACAAAAACATGCTCTTATCTGATAAAGAACGACAGCAGATGTTGTCGCCTTTCGACGAGGTACTTCTTTTTCTTTTGTTTCGCGATGTCGTCTCCGACCTTCGTGAGAGACTTGCTGATTGCAGACGATATAATCGCCGACATAGCGGCCTCGCTCGACAAGATATAGAACCTACGCGCGGGTTTGCTTTTAAGCCATGCAAAAGATATAATATTTAACGCGAATTTATATAATTTTACGCTAAGGAGATGTGGGATATGAAAAAATATGTATGTACTGTCTGTGGGTATGTTTATGATCCCGCTGTTGGCGACGACGCCGCCGGGATAGCGCCTGGGACGGCGTTTGACGCCCTTCCTGACGGGTGGGCTTGCCCTACTTGCGGCGTGGGCAAGGATATGTTCGAGCCGGAATAACTTTTAGTGCGAGTCGGTCGGCCTTAGGGGCGGCCGATTTTTTTGCTTTTTTGTAAATGAAATAAATTTTACTATTGACACATTTAAGAAACTAAATATAATTTCTTTTTATGTTTCGGTTATAAAATTTTGAAAGAGGAAAGAGGTTAAACAATATGAAAAAGAAAGTTTTGTTGCTTTGCGCGCTTTTGCTCGTGTCGGCGTTTGCGCTTGGCGTCCCCGCGTCTTGGGCCGCCAATGCCGCGCCCGTCAAGATCGGCTATCTGGCCACTATTACGGGCGACGGCTCCACCTGGGGTCAGCACGAGCGCGACGGAGCGCTTTTGGCCGTCAAGGAAATCAACGCGAAGGGTGGGCTTTTGGGGCGTCCCGTGGAGCTTATCTGCTACGACATCAAGGGCAAGGCCGAGGACGCGGTGAGCGCCATTCGCAGGCTGATATTCGACGATAAGGTCGTGGCGGTCGGCGGGAGCAACTACAGCGGTATTCAGCTCGCCGTAGCGCCCATAGCCGACGCGCAGAAAATGCCCGTCGTGTCGAGTACCGCGAGCAACCCCGCCGTCACGGTCGACCCCGACACGGGCAAGGTTCGCCCCTATATGTTCCGCATCACGTACACCGACCCCTATCAGGGCGCGGTTATAGCGGACTATCTCATCAACAAACTGGGCTCAAAGAAATTGGCCGTCATCGGCGACATCGGCGACGCTTATTCCGAGGGTCTGACGGAATTTGTGACAAAGCGCGCGGCGGAGCTCGGCGTCGAGTATAAATTCTGGGCTTATCGCGGCGGCGACGTGGACTTTCGCGCCCAGATAACCGAGGCCAAGGCGTGGGGCGCGGACGCGGTGGCCCTCACGATGCTCTACAAGGAGATGGGCCTCGTCATCAAACAGGCCGCCGATCTCGGCTGGAAGCCCTTCTTCATGGGCGGCGACGGATACGGCCCCGGCATCTTCGAGATAGCCGGAGACGCTATGGAGGGTACGTACTGGGTCTATCCTATGAGCGACGACGACCCGCTTCTCGCCGACCTGATAGCGAAGTACACCAAAGAGTATGGCAACAAGCCCACGGAAATCCTGAACATGACGTTTGGGTACGACATTCTCCAGATGATTTTCCACGCCATAACGACGGCCGGCACTGACAACAGCGCGGCCATACGCGACGCGATGGAGAACACCAAAGACCTCAAAGTCACCCACTTCATATGGACGGTCGACAAAGAGACTCACAACCCCGTCAACAAGCCCGGCGCTATATTGAAGGTAACGGGCGGCAAGACGGGATATTTAGAGACCTGGACGCCTCAGGTGGCGTTTTAAGGGTTTAACGAAAAAAATTAAGGAAATTTTTGTAGGGGGCGCGGGTCATTCGCGCCCCCTTAGTCTTACGCGCGTCTCTGCTATAATCGTCTTTATAAAAACCATATGTTTGGAGGATATTTTTTGACGGAAGATTCCAAACTCATCAGAAATCTCGATGAGGTATCACATAAAATTTGGGATAG
>BNVG01000087.1 GCA_025997935.1 Synergistales bacterium
GCTCTGACCCCTCTTTCCCTTCACGTCTCTCTTCCGATCTCCTTGGCGTCGGCCTTGGCTACAGCGGAGCGGCCATGAACCCATTCACAGTAGGCATAGCTCAGAACATAGCCGAGCTGCCGCCCATGAGCGGCGCGGCTTACCGAATCTTCTGTCACGTCGCGATGGTAGCCGTCGCTTCTATCTATACAATGAGATACGCCCTGAAGATTCAGACCGACCCGACAAAGAGCCTCGTGTACGGGGAGGATTTCAGTAAATTAGCCATGAGCGAGGAAGCCTTGGCGAAACAGCCCTTCGGCATACGCGAGAAACTCGTGCTTTCCGCGTTTGTCGTCACTCTCGTGCTTATCGTGTATGGTTGCAAGGAGTGGGGCTGGTATTTTGAGGAAATTTCCGCGACGTTCCTTTTGATGGCCGCTCCGCTGTAGCCAAGGCCGACGCCAAGGCCGATTATCGCCATGCCGACAATCGCGTCATAGCCCATCGCTATAGCGATGCCGACGAAAATCGGGATGAACGGAAGAGCCTCCTCAAACACGCCTATGGTCGACGAGGCCGCGCCCATTATCAGCATAAATATAGGGATTATCAACGCCCGCGACTTGCCCCTGAACTTTTTGAGCAGGGCCGAGACGAGGCCGTTAAAAGCGCCGGTCGCCAAGAGAATCCCGATAGACGCGTAAGCGACAAAAATGAAGAAAATAACGCTGGCTGCGTCGACAAGGCCGGCGTAAACGGCCTTTACGGCAGCAAACAGGCCTACGGGTGTGGATTCGATAACGTGATACGAGTTGGCCACAACGACGGTGCGCCCTGCCGCGTTTTTCACCCGCTCAAACTCCCCGGCCGGCACCACCCACGAGGCCGCTGCGCATATAAGTATTATAGAGACCAACAATACATAGATGTGCGGCAGCTTAAAGCCCTTTTTTTCCTCTCCCAACAAAAAAACCTCCTTTGATTTAGTATAATAAAACGCAATTAAATTATGAAGTTATAGCAAATTATAACGTTAATTTCAGATTCGGCAAGCCCCGCGGGCGTCGCCGTACATCTTTGGGAGGAATACACGATATGCGAAGTGAGTTATGGGCGTCCGCACGGAAGGGTCTGAGGTGGTCCGTACCCGTTCTGTTGGGTTTCGCGCCCATTGGAATGGCTTATGGATTGCTGTCTCGGCAGGCCGGGATGGGAGTTTGGCATACACTCTCGTTGTCGCTCTTTATATTTGCCGGTTCATCGCAGTTTGTAGCTGTGTCTATGCTGCAAAACGGAATGGGCGCGGCCGCCGTCGTCGGCTCGATATTTATCGTGAATTTTCGGCACGTTCTTATGTCGGCCTCTCTGTCGCCGTACCTTGCGCCGTGGAGGACATGGCAGCGCGTGGCGCTTGGCGGGATGCTGTGCGACGAGGCGTATGCCCTCCATTCTCTCCATTTCGCCAGCGGCGATACGGACATAACGGCGGCGATAACGCTCAATGCGTCCATCTACGTCGTTTGGGCCGCTACCGGCGCGGCGGGGTATTACCTTGGAGCTTTGATCAACCGCCCCGAGGTTTTTGGTTTGGATTTCGCGCTTCCGGCGATGTTCATAGCGTTGCTCCTCCCTTATTGCGTCAAGAGGAGCGCCGTTCTTGCGGCTCTGTGCGGTGGCGCGGTCTCGGTGGCGCTTCACGTAGCGGGCGTCGGGGGCTGGGCGGCGTTTATCGGAGGGCTTGCCGGGGCGACGGCGGGCGTTTTTGTGGGGGAGCAGGAGACGGAGGCTGAGACCAGATGAGCGAGATATGGGTAGTCGTTATCGGCGGTACGCTCGTGACTTTTTTGCCTCGCATAGCCCCGATTTTATTTTTGAGCGGACGAAAAATGCCGAGGCTTGTCGAGAGATGGCTGTCTCTCGTGGCCCCGGCTATTCTGTCGGCGCTCCTTTTCCCGGAGCTTTTGTTGAGCAGTGGTTCGCTCGCCGCGTTCTACGAGCAACGCTACGTCTACGCCGCGCTCCCTGCCTTTTTAGTGGCGTGGAAGAGCAAGAGCCTCTTCGGCGCTGTCGCGGCGGGCATGGCCTCCGCCGCGCTCCTGAGGCTCCTGTTTTAGTCGAAAGAAACTATATCGTCCAGCACCGGAAACTCGGCTCGCGCGCGGGAGACCGTCTTTGGGTCTATCTCGGCCCTCACGACGGTTTCGCGAAAGTCGCTGTCGGCTATGACTATTCCCCACGGGTCTACGATTCTGCTATGCCCGAGGGCCATGAATCCGTTCTGTTTTCCCGATGAATTTGACGACAGGAGATAGCAGACGTTTTCGGCGGCGCGCGCTCTTGTGAAGAAATCCCACTGCTCCTGCCTCGGATAAGGCCAGCCTGCCGCGACAAGGAAGAACTCGGCTCCGTCCGTCATCATCTTTCTGTAGAATTCGGGGAATCTGAGGTCGTAACAAGTCGACAGTCCCATTTTTCCAAACTCCGTGTCCGCCACGACCGTTTCGCGCCCCGGCGTGAGTATATCGGTCTCCCCTGGGATAGACGGAAACAAGTGCGACTTGCTGTAAAAAGCGACCTTTGCGCCGCTCCTGTTGAACAGTATGGATGTGTTGTAATATTTCCCCCCGCGAGACTCCACAAAGCTACCCGAAAACACCCACGCCCCGAGCCCGCGCGCTTTTTCCGATATGGCCTGAGCCGTGTAGCCGTCTATTGGCTCGCTCTCGGTTTTGTACCTGTCGAAAGCGTAGAACCCTATGTTCCACAGCTCCGGCAAAATGACAAGGTCGGCGCCCGAGCAATCGTCCATCATGCGAAGCGCGTGTTCCACCGTCTCTTTTTTTGACCTGTTGTCCGTTACGTCTAACTGAATCGACGCTACTTTCAAATTTTACGCCTCCCAAAAATCTTTTTATATGATTAAAGACGGGCGACCGAGGGCGGTCGCCCCTACTTCATGGGCTTTTATTGGTTCTGGCGCGCGCCGTTCCCGAGATTATGACGTAATGATCCCTCACGCCGGGAGCGCTAACTTTTATCGTGGCCGCGGGGGTCAGCGAGTTCCACTGAGGCGTGTACCTGCTCCTGTACCCCACGCTCTCGTAACGGTTGAACAGGCAGTTAAAGACGGCGGTATATTTTTCCGTTTCCGTCGGAAAATGCCACTCGACGCGTATGACGTTCGTCTTGGCGCCATTCGGGCATATAAGGTCGAATGAGCGCTTGGACAAGTTGGCCTTAGCCACGAGCCCGGAGAACCATTGCGCGAGGCTCTTCGCCTCTTTCTCTGGGTTTGCGCCTCCGAAACTATTGGCGGAAAAGAGGGACGAGGCGTATATGACCGACAGTACGATAAGCGATATTAATACCTCGGCAAACGTAAAACCGGCGCGCCGCGAAGTTTTCGACATGCCTAAACGGTATCCGACGCCGCCTTCAGGCCGAGGCCGAACACTTTCAGGTTGGCTTCAAGATGTTTTGGCGGAGCTAATTCTTTAAGAGCCGCCACGACGCGGTCTTCCTCAAAGCCCGGAATTTTGAGCGAAGCCGCCGCGCCGAGAATGAGCACGTTCAAAAAGAGGTATTTGCCGCCCATATGCTCGTCCAAGATACGGAAGCCCTCGAACTTGCAGACGCTTATCTTGCGCTCCGAAAGATACTTTTTCAGATGGGCGTTCTCGAAGGCGGCGGCGCGGTCGGTGTTGACCAAAAACGTCCCGCCCTCTTTGAGAAACGCGAGATTGCGGATTCCCTCTTTTTGGTCGAAAGCCATTACGACGTCGGCGTGCCCCTCGGACACGAGCGGCCCAAAGAACTCGCCGACCTTGAAATGGCTTATGACGGACCCTCCGCGCTGAGCCATTCCGTGTACCTCGCTGCCTACGATGGGAAGCCCTTTATCTATGGCTATTTTCCCCAGCACTCGGCTCGTAAAGAGTATGCCCTGTCCCCCCACGCCTACGATAATATACTGCATGTCTCTTGCTTCGTTTGTCATCTCAATTGCCCCCTTTTGAGGCCTTGTCGGCAGTTTTGTGAATGGCCTTTTGCGGACACACGGCCGTGCAGACGCCGCACGATACGCAATAGCGCGCGTCTACGGAGACCTTTTTGGCGGACTCGTCGAACACAAGCCCCGGACAGCCGAAGTTGTCGATGCAATAGCGGCAGCCGACGCACTTGTCTTGACTGACGGTCACGGGAATTGTATCCTGCGGTACGCGAAGCAGCATACAGGGATGCTTGAATATCAGCACGGCGGGGGTTTGATTGGCTTTTGCGTGTTCCCAGGCGCGTTTTACCGCGCCCGTGTTCCCATCCGTATCGTAGGCTTTGACCGTTTCGACAAACGTGACGCCGCAACCTCGGGCTACGCTCTCTATGGAAAGCGCCGCGCCAAGGTCGTCCTTGCGAGGTTTGCCCGTGAGTCCCGGGTTGGACTGCCCGCCCGTCATGGCGGTGACGCTGTTGTCAAGCACGCACAGCACAAACGCGTGACGGTTGTACACGGCTGAAATAAGCCCCGGCACGCCCATGTGGAAGAACGTGGAGTCGCCCAGAGTGGCGACCACCGGACGCTCCTGTCCTGTCTCCTTGTGGGCCAAAAAGAACCCTGACGCCATAGTCACGGAGGCCCCCATACAGAGGCTCGTATCTATGCCTTTTTGGTTCAGGGCGAGAGAATAACATCCTATGTCAGAAGGGCCGATGGCGTTCGGTATGGCTTTTCTGATGGAGAAGAAACTGCTTCGGTGGGGGCATCCGGCGCAAAGCTGAGGTTTGCGCGAAACTATGCCCAGCTCCTCTATGGCCGACTCGAGCTCCGCCGTATCGGACTTTTTCGCCTCCGCTCCAAGCGCGGACAGCACTATATTCTCTATGACATCCGGCAGAAGCTCACCGGCGCTCGGCACGACGCCGTTCCAGCGACCGTCCACCTTAGAGCGGTTCAAGAGCTGCGTTTCTATGACCGGATATGGCTCTTCCAAGACGAGGATTTTATCATGGCGCGATATGAAATCCTCCGTTATTTTGTGCGGCAGCGGATATGGAGTGCCTATCCTGAGAACGGATATATCGTCGCGCCCCCACTGTTTCATGAGGTCTTTAAGCATCGAGAAAGCCACCCCGCCGACGATTATTCCGAGCTTTGTCTGACCCTTGGAGGGGATTTCGTAGTTGTACTTTCCCCATTCGGTCTCGAAGAGCGCGCGGATTTTTTCGATTCTCTCGTTGTGTTGCGGGTGCGAAACGCGAACCACGACCGGCAAAGACACCCAGCGTTCCAGGTCGCGCTCGAACTTCACCTCGTTGCCCTTCTCGAAAGTTTCAACCTGAGCCATGTCCTGCCGACAGTGAGCGACGCGCGTCGTCGTACGAAGCATCGTTATCACGCCGTATTTTTCTGAGAGGGCGAAAGCGTCTTTCACCATCGCGGCCGCTTCTACGGCGTCCGACGGGTCGAGAACCGGCGCTTTGGCGAACATGGCGAACATGCGGCTGTCCTGCTCGTTCTGCGAGCTGTGAGGGCCTGGGTCGTCGGACGATATGAGCAGTAGGCCCCCCTTCAACCTGTAAAGCGCGACGGTCATAAAAGCGTCCGCCGCCACGTTGAGCCCCACCTGTTTCATAACCGCGCAAGCGCGCGCTCCTGTGAACGACGCCCCTATAGCCATTTCCAGCGCAACTTTTTCATTGGCGCCCCACTCCACCACAATGGGAGCGTTCAGTCTGTCCGCAGTCGCGGCTATCGCCGGCAAAATTTCCGACGACGGAGTCCCCGGATAAGCCGTAGCTACCTGACAACCGCACTTGACGACCGCCTCCGCGATGGCCTCATTACCCAAAAGCATGGCTTTTACAGGCATTTTCTAACACCCCTTTATGAAATGACTATATTTAACAGTTATATTTTCCTTTATGAAACCATAAAAGCAAACGGTAAATTACCTAACTTAATTGAATCTTTAGGTTACTTGCGTAACAATTAACTCATTGAATGAATACGTTGTCAAGCATAATAAAAGCCCCGCGTTAGCCGCCGGAATTGAAATTTCAACTTTTCGCGTGATATACTCTTTGTTGAATTTCCAAAAAACGAAAAGAGAGATCAAAATGAAAAAATCAAATAAAATTTTTCTGCTGTTCTGTTTTTTGCTTTCCGCGCTTGCCGTTATGCCGGCGGGTTTCGCTTTTGGGGCGGATATCTCCGTGAGCGTCCTGGGCGCGGAGAAGCCCATCGAGCTTAGGGAATTGGACATACGCGGCTCGGTCGCCGGGAGTCTGGCAAGCACGACCGTGGATATGACGTTCTATAACCCAAACGGCCGCGTTCTGGAGGGCGAGCTTCAGTTTCCTCTCTTTGACGCTCAGACCGTCACGGGCTTCGCCCTCGAGATGGGAGAGGGGAAAACAGCCGCGCTACGCGAGGCTGTACCGGTGGAGAAGGCCAAAGGACGGCAGGCTTTTGAGGCCATTGTCAGACAAAACATAGACCCGGCGCTCTTAGAGGTTACGCAGGGCGGCAACTTCAAAATGCGCGTATATCCTCTCTTGCCCGGAGGGACGAGGCGGGTGCGGGTCACGATAAGCGAGCGCCTTGACGGCGTCGATTCTTTGGCGTATCGCCTTCCGCTTTTCACATCGAAAAAAATAGAAAAATTCAGTTTATCGTTGAACTTGTCCGGGTTTGACAAAATGCCAAAAGCCAAGAGCGCTTCATCGCTGGATTTATCGTTTAGAAACGAAAACGGCGCGTTTGTGGTTTCGGCGGCTCAGGAAAACGTGTCCCTTCAGCCTTATGGCGCGGGCGGCGCGTATCTTTTAGAGCTTAGCATCCCCAAAAAGGTCGGCGAAGCCTCGGTCGTTCTGGGTGAGCAGGGCGGCAAAACATATTTTTACGCCGATGTTCCAATAGAGATACAAAAACATCCCCGCCCTCTCCCGGGCGCAATATCTATCTTATGGGACGCGTCGGCCTCGCGCAAAAAAGCCGACCACGCGAAAGAGCTGGCTTTTCTTGACGCTTTTTTCAGCGCAAAAAAAGACGCGTCGGTGCGTTTGAGCGTTATCCGTGACGTTAGCGAAGACGCAAAAGTTTTCAAAATCAAAAACGGCGACTGGGGCGAACTGCGAAGCGCGCTACAGTCAATTGTGTACGACGGGGCCACGAACTTGGGTTCCTTCGCGCTTCCGGGCGTAGGCGCGGAAGAAGTCATTTTTATGTTTTCGGACGGGCTTGACAACTACAGCGTTACGCCGTTGTCCGCGCCGCTTTTCCCGCTTTTCGCCTTCATATCAGGTCCCGGCGTCGATATGGCGCGCCTGAAAAGCCTCTCCCGTAACGGCGGCTCCGTGATAGACCTCGCGAAAAGCGGCGCTGAGGCGGCGTTGTCGGAGATAACAAACGCCCCGCCAAAAATTCACGTGGACGGAGACGGAGTAAGCGAGCTTGTATGGCAATTGTCGTCGCCTTCCGTCTTATCCGTAGCGGGCGTAGTTGGTTCGTCCGCCGCGCTTGAAGTCAATGGCCGAAAAATCCCCATCGACACCCAAAACCTTCCGCGCTCGTCTCAGGCTCCGCTTGCGTGGGCCGCCATGAAAGTAGCGGAACTCGAGGCTGAAGCCGATATTCACCAAGGCGAGATCAGGCGTATCGGGAAGTCTTTCGGACTCGCCACCCGCGAGACGTCGCTTATCGTGCTCGACCGCGTGGAGGACTATGTTCTCTACGATATAGAGCCTCCGGCGGAGCTCAAAAAAGAGTATGACCGCCTGCGCGCTCGTTCTATCGTCTCTACGCCTGAGCCGCGCAAACTCGACCGCGTGGCGCGCGAGTGGCTGGAGCGTGAGGAATGGTGGAAAAAGGACTTCCCCAAGGGCGAGAAAAAGACTCCTAATCAAGAACGGGATAACAAGGGTTTGGTCGTACTCGAAAACAGCGTGGCGCGCAATGCCGAGCTCGCCGCGCCAAGCGAAGCCCCTATGACGCTCGACGATAGCGTAATGTTAAACCAGGAACAGGCCGAAGAAACGTCAGCGGGGACGAGCGAGACGAGCGCTGTGATAGCGTTGCGCCCCTGGACGCCCGACGAGCCTTACACGCGGCGCATGAGGGACGCGAAGACCGAAGACCTCTACCGAATTTACCTCGACGAGAGATCAGACTACGAGAACAGCGTGGCCTTTTATCTCGATGTCTCGTATCAGTTGCGTGAACGCGGATTAGAGGCTCTGTCTCTTCGGGTTTTGTCAAATTTAGCTGAGACGCCACTCGAAAACAGGCAGATATTGCGCGTTTTGGGCAAGCGTCTTATGGAGGCCGAGAGATTTGAACAAGCCGTCGTCATATTCAAAAAAGTCCTGTCTCTTGGCGAGGAAGAACCTCAGTCATACAGA
>BNVG01000088.1 GCA_025997935.1 Synergistales bacterium
GACAGGGAGAAAACGGGCGATGTTGAAGAAACAAACGACCGGAAATTAAAGACGGGCGACCACAGGTCGCCCCTACGAAAAACCGGTTCTAAAACATGCAGATTAAAATAAAAAAAGACGAGGGGGGACGGCCCCTCGTCTTTTTTTGCGGTTATTCCAAGATATGCCTTAACCGCGCTTCTTTAGGAAGAGGCTGGCAGCGATAAGTAACAGTGTCGCCGCGCCGGATCCAGCGCCGAATCCAGCGTTGCAACCGCCGCCGGAGGAAGAGCCTTTTTTGCCATCGCCACCACCAGACGTTGTTACCGTAATGGTGACGTCCTTGGTGTAGGGAGTCGAAGCGGTCAAGCCGTTTGCGATGGTCGCCGTGAGCTTAACCGTGCCGGTGGCGGTAGTGGTCAGCACCTTGCCGGCGATGGTCGCGCCGGTCGTCCCCGCGTCCGCTACTGTCCAGGAGATGTCCTGGTTTGTCGCGTTAGAGGGCGCAACAGTGCCGGTGAGGGTAAGGGGTGTTCCTACGACTGCGCTATCCGGTGTGCCCGTGATGTTCGTGACAGGGACAAAGGCAGTGCCGTACTTAAATGTCGCCTGTATTGTTCCCTTAGCGCCAACCTTCGCGTCTGCTGGGAATGTATAAGGATAAGTCGGGATTGCGCCTTTGCTGACATCATCGACAATTACATCGTCGATTGAATAGTTTTGGATCGGCTCAATAGTGAACGTCTGAGTGCTGCCGTCAAAGACCACAATATCACCTGCGGGCGTGATTTTGCCGCCGGTTCCGGCCTCGGCTTTGATTGTACGATGATCCGGCATGCCAATGAAGTCGCCGCCATCATCAATGATTGTGCCGGCGTTGGTGAATGTACCTTTGGCTGTGTTGACGATAGAGCCGCCGGAGCCGTTGATGATTGTGCCGTCGTTAGTGATTGTTGAGCTTCTGTCTGCGTTGGTGAGTGAGCCTTTGTTGTTGATTTTACCACTGGCTGCGTTGATGATTTTAGCGTAGTCGGCGTTGCTGATTCCAGCGTTGTTGTTGATTGTGCCGGCGTTGGTGATTGTACCGTCGGTGCCGTTGCTGATTGCACCGTTGCTGGTGATTGTACCTCCGGCAACGACCGTTATCTTGCTCTTGTTGGTAGTATTGCTCAGCGCCGCACTATGAGTGAGCGTCACTCCGTCTCCGATGGTGAGAGTTTTCTCGTTGGTGATGGCACCTGTGACGTTGAAGGCGAGGCTTGTAAAATGAGCGGAAGCGCTATCCAAAACAGCGGCCATAAGCGTGCCAAGATCGCTGTCGCCTAATGCTATGGCGTCATCGATATCGATTTGAAGGGCGTTTTTAGTCTTGGTGGTGGTACTAACGTCCGTGGCCACTATGGTGCTTGAATTGACCAAGGCAGTAAAGTCAACGCCGTCGAGCTTCAGTTTAGCACCAGTCACAGCTGTAAGAGTTAACGAGACGGCTGGGTCGGCTGCGGCGGGTACGATTAGGGTTCCTATCTCGTTCTCGCCCTGCAGGGTGAATCCAGAGATACCGGCAGCTACGCTGATAGCTTTAACACCCTTAACGCCATTCAGTATAACGCCGGCTGTGCCGGCGCGAATCACAACATCACCAGCGGCTACAGTTCCTATAACACTAGTAATCTCGGCAGTATCGGTGATAGTAAAAGTTTTCGAAGTACTATCATATGTATATCCTGTTTGTGTAGCAGACGACGGATTTGCGTAAGGAAAGCTACCCACGTTCAAAGGGCCAGCAGCCCACGCCCCACCCGCAAAACTCAGCGCAAAAACAACCAACAACAAACCCAAAAACAATTTCTTCATAATAAATAATTCACTCCTCTCAAAGTATGAAACAAATAAACAAAACAAATAAAAAACCAACGACTACCGCCTTGTGTTTTTAATACCTACGGGGGTCGAATAAGAACAACCGGTATAATTACCTTTTTCATATAAAAGTTCTCCTTTCAATAGTCTGCGCCTACTTATGTAACATAATCTCAAGTGTGTTACATCGTAGACTAAAGAGCATGACAATTCAGGAGAAACGGAATGGGGAAACTTAAAGTTACGTGAGGAAAACAAAAAAATATCGGAGCTGAAAGCTCCGATGAGGACAGTAAAAATAACGCCTATGTAACATTTTTGAGATTATGTTACATAGGCGTTACAATCTTTATATTCAGGAGGAAATAAATTATGTCTACTACACAACCTATCAGAGATAAGAACCAAGTCCGCGAACTGGCGGAATATTACCTAAAACGTAAAGAACTTCGTAACCATGTCTTAATCGTAATGGGCGTCCACACCGCTTTGCGAATCAGTGATCTACTTAGGCTCAAGTGGGACGATGTATATGACTTCGAGCGTAAACGTGTCCGCGAGAGCATCACTGTCACCGAGAAGAAAACAAAGAAAACCAAAACTATATTGCTCAATAAACGTATTGTACGCTCGCTCAACCTATATTCTCGCGCCGCCAAGCGCGGCGGTTTTTTAATCAAGAGCCGTAAGGGCGGGGCAATAAGCCGTATACAGGCATATAGAATCGTAAGAGCCGCCGCTGAGGCTTTGAATCTACGCTTTCGTGTGTCTTGTCACTCACTCCGTAAGACGTTTGGCTATTTTGCCTGGAAGTCAGGCACGTCGCCTATTATCATTATGGAGATCTACAACCACTCTTCGTTTGCCGTGACAAGACGATATCTTGGAGTAACACAGGACGACAAGAACGAAGTATATTTGAAGCTCGCTAAAACAATATAGTGATTTTGCGCTTTTGCGCTACGCTATGTCATTTCGTGCCATATTACATCATGTCTCGTTGATTTGTCAATCAGATTTTTACATGACTCGTACGAATCTATAAAATTTGCGCGCCGATTTGTAGGGGCGGTCGCCCCTGCGTTGCTTAAAACCTAATCAATTTTCCGCTCTTGCTTTCCGTCGCGTTGCCGTCTTCAAACGCGACCTGCCCGTTGATGACCACTAACCTGAGCCCGTCCGGCGGCAGGAATGGCTCTTGAAACGTCGCGCGGTCTGTGAAATTCTCCGGGTCGAAGACCGTCACGTTCGCGCATGACCCCTCGAAGAGACGCCCCCCGTCGAGACCCATCCGCTCCGCGGGGCGCGTCGTCATTTTGCTCAGAGCCTGCCCCCATGAATAGCCTTTCCCGCGGAGGATACGCAACGCGCGCGGAAACGTCCCGGCTATTCTCGGGTGAGCGCCGCCGCCTCCGGCAAAGCAGAGGGCGTCTGAGGCTATGATACAGGCGGGGTTAGCTATACATTCCTCTATTTCGTCTTTATCCATGACGTGCGCCACTATGAGGCCCATAGGATCCGCGCTACGCATCTCGGCAAGCGATTCAAATGTGAGCCTCTGTCCCTTGAAGCGGCCCGAGGCGGCTTCAAGACACTCGGGGCCCTTGCCCTTCCAGCGTTCGACGAAACCATCGTCGTACACGGCGGAGCCGGCCCTTGCGCAGAAAGCGTCGTAGGGATAGCAGTCGAAGGCCACGTCTACGCCCCTTGCGGCAGCCTGAGTGATAAGCTCCGCGCAGACGCGCGTATGATACATAGTCATGCTGCCCAAGTGCGACACCTGAAGACGAACGCGGTTTTCTTCCGACAGGCGAATGACCTCTTGCACGGCGCCGATACAACGGTCGTCGTCGTAGCGTATATGAACCGTGACGATTCGGTTTTCAAACTCGCTCACCACAGAGGCCAGCGCGCTGATTTCCTCAAAAGACGTCCCCGGCGCGTACTCTAAGCCAAGAGACAGTCCCTTCGCGCCCGCTTTTAGCGAAGAGCGCAGAAGCTCTTTCATTCGCGCTATTTCGTCGCCTGTAGACGGAGTGTAACGGTCGGTTCTGCCCACCGCCTCACGCAGGGCGGCGCAGTTTCCGACGAGGTACGATAGGTTCAGCCAAGGTTTTTCGCGCGCGGCTGACGACTCCTCAAAAAGCGGCCCGCTGCCGCAGTTTCCGGCCACCGCCGTCGTGACGCCCTGCCGGATAAGACATCGCTGCACCGTGTCGGCGTCGGGGAAATACTCGTCGTGAACGTGAATGTCCACGAAGCCGGGGGAGACTATCATTCCCGTCGCGTCGAAAACCTTCTCCGCTTCAATGGAAGCGTCTTGCGGCAGGATTGCGCTTATCTTTCCGTCCTTAATGGCAAGCGAGGCGGCGACGCCTTCATCAGAATCGCCGCCCCCCATGCCGAAAAAAGTTCCGCCCCGGATTAGAATATCTGCCCGCATTTAAAACGGCCCCAGGTCGATGAGCACTGAGACGTAGCACAGGACGCAGCCGATTATCGTCCAGATTACCATGAGCGGCCATATAAACTTCACCCATTTTTCGTAAGGGATTTTTGCCATAGCAAGCACTCCCATAAGCCCCCCCGATGTCGGGATTATCGAGTTGGAGAACCCGTCGCCGTAATGGAAGGCCATGACCGCCGTCTGACGGGTGAGGCCGATCATGTCGGCGAGGGGCGTCATTATCGGCATGGTCGTCGCGGCCTGCCCTGAGCCGGACGGGATGAAGAAGTTTATGACCGACTGCACGAGGAACATCACGACCGCCGATATGGCTCTTGGGACTTCCGTGACGAGATTGGCCAGGAAATGGATTATCGTGTCGATTATCTGTCCGTTCTGGAGCGTGACGAGGATAGCGCGGGAGACGCCCACCACAAGCGCGCCGAACGTTATGTCAGCGCAGCCCTGGACGAACGCGCGGGCTATGTCGCTCGGAGAGAGCCGCCCCAGAAGCCCGCCGACGACGCCCATAGCAAAGAAGACGGTCGCCAGCTCCATGATGTAGAAGTCTAACTTCATGACGCCGTACAGCATATAAATCATGAACAGCAGAATGTCTATCAGAACGAGCCCGTGAGTCTTCGTGAAAGTTATGTTATCGAGAGAGCGAACCTTCTCAGCGCCCTGACGCTCCACTCCGTACAGGTAGCTCTTGGTCGGGTCGAGCTTGACCATTTTAGCGTAACGCATCGTGTACATGACGGCGCTGATGTAGAGAGCTACGTACCCTATAAGCCTGAACCCGAAGCCGGAGAAGAGGGGCAGCTCAGCGACGGTCTGCGCGACGCCCACCGTGAACGGGTTCGCAAGGCCGGCGGAGAATCCGATGGCCGCGCCCGTCGAGAGCATGGCCACGGCCACAACGTCGTCGTATCCGACGGCGCGGGCCAGGGCCACCCCAATGGGCACAAAGACTATAACCTCCTCAGACAGCCCCATAGTCGCGCCCGTTATGGAGAACAGGAACATGATGAATGGAATCATCAGTCTTTCCCGCCCCCGCACGGCGACGATGGCCTTGCTCAACCCCGCGTCGATAGCGCCCGTGGCCTGCAACACCGTAAAAACCCCTCCGCATATGAAGATAAAAAAGCTGATCTCAGCCGCCGCCACCATCCCCTGCGGTACGGAGGAAAAGAGCTTGAACGGACTTACGGGGGTTCGCTCGACGACATGATAGGAATTTGGGTCGACGAGAGTTCTGCCCGTGCGTTCGTCCTTGGCCCTGTCATAAACTCCGGGCGTGAGCACGTAGCTCCCAATGGCCGCCAAAAGAATAAAAGAACACAGAATGACATAGGTGTGCGGAACCTTGAAACCCTTCTTTTTCGCAACCGCTTCCGACATTTTTTACACGCTCCTCAAAATATGAAAATAAAGAAAATATGAAAAAGTATGAAAGACGTTCCCTCTCGGGCGGGCGCTTTTTCGTCTATGCCTTTTTCGCGGCGTCCCAATCCTCCTTCATCTTCTTCAAAATAGAAGGATCTGCGATGGCCAAAAGCCCCATTCGCGCCACGGCGCGAGCGCCGTTTGAAACGCCTCCCTCGACAAAACGCCTGTCTCCCATTACCGCCGCGAAATCCCTCGTATGCGCGGCCACTTCCTTATCTATGAAAGAGAGGCTCAGGTGCATAGTGGGGCAACGCCAGCTCACGTCCCCCGCGTCCGTGGAACCTCCCCAATGCGGCGTTGGGGAGTAAGGGATGTTCAGCTCATCCAGCGTCTTCATCATCTGGGATTCGACCTCGACGTTCGGAAGAATCTCGCGGAAGCTCGTCTCGTAATGTCTCCAAGAGACCTCCGTACCCGTGGCGAGAGCCGCGCCGCGCGCGCAATCCAGAGCTTTTTCTACAATCGTCTCCAAGTAAGTCCGGCTCGGGGAGCGGAGGTAGAAGCGCCCCTGAGCGAAGTCGGGCACGACGTTGGCCGCCTCCCCGCCCCTTGTTATAACGCCGTGAATACGCGTCTCGGGACGGACGTGCTGGCGGAGCATGTCGAGCGAGTGAAAGAGTAGCTGAAGCCCGTTGAGCGCGTTAAGCCCCTCCCAGGGCGCGCTCGCCGCGTGAGAGGAACGCCCCTTGAAGCTGAACTCGAGCGGCACGAGGGCCAAAGAGCGATACACGGGCTTCGTGAGTCCTGACGATGCGTGAGCCATCATGGCGAAATCCACGTCGTCGAAGACCCCCTTTTCCGACATCCCGACCTTGGCGCCGTTCGTCTCCTCCGCCGGGGTTCCGATGACGCGAATTTCCCAGTCCGGGATTTTCTCTTTTGCGCCCTCCAAAGCGTCGGCCAAGGCGATGCCGGCCAACAGAGACATCACTCCGTTTGCGTTATGTCCGCAGGCGTGGCCCACTTCCGGCAGGGCGTCATACTCGGCCATGAAAGCCACCACCGGCCCGCCCGACCCCGATTTACGAACCGCGCTGAACGCGGTCGGCAAGTCCATAGCCGGGAATTCAACCTTCCATCCCCTCGAGGAGAGAGCCTTGGCCAGCATAGCGCTCGTCTTGAACTCCTCCCCGCCAAGCTCAGGATTGCGAGCTATTTCAAGCGCCATCTCCACGAAACCCCCAAGCTCCTCCGATACATTATTGTCAATACGTTCTTTCAAATTTTCAAGACACCCCAAAAAAACACCACCCGTCCCATAAAGTGAAAAAAAATTTAGTAATTACTCAAATAATGAAATAATGGTTCATTATAGCATTATTTATTTGTATTTCAATTGGTTTTTGATTTTGGGGAAACTCAAAATGCTTTATCCTTGCGCTTTCTTCTCGGAGTTGATACAATCGCCATATAAAACATAGAGGAATACAAATATCTGGTACAACTATGACGAAGGAGAGAAGAATTTGTTTAGTAGCCTTTTGACTGAAATTGAAAAAGTCGCGCAAAAGGATTTTATATCAGCGACGAAAGACTTGGTTAGTTACATTGACAATGTGGATGGATTTAATGACATCCTCGAACAAATTGGAACTATATCTGAATCAATAGACCATGATTCTACCGAGGAAAAACTATTTGCGAAAGCATCGGACGCCGTCTTAGCGAGGGCTTTTAGAGAAGTAGGATTAAAAGCAACCGTTCTTACAGAACGAGGAGACGCCGCAGATGTACAGGCTGAATCTCCAATTTATGGTTATACGTTGGTAGCCGACGCGAAGGCTTTCCGCATGAGCAGAACAGCTAAAAACCAAAAGGATTTTAAGGTCACAGCTTTGTCCGGGTGGAGAAAAGATGCTGACTATGCGGTGCTATGCTCGCCTTATTTTCAGTATCCAAAATCTCAAAGTCAGATTTACGCGCAAAGCATAGACCATGATGTTTGCTTGCTTAGTTGGGAACATTTGATTTTTATAGTGAATAACGGCCTCAAGGAATCGATAACACTTAATCTATCTCCACTTTGGAATTTTGCAAAAGATTATTCCCATAAGGTTGTGGCGGCAAATAGAAAAAGGTGCTTTCTTGATAAATTTAATGAACTTATGTTTGCGACTATCGGGCGCAAAGAAACCGAATTTGGGAAATTGCTTGATGTGCAAATTGGGAAACTTAAAAAACGTGGTTCTAATGAAATATCGTATTGGAACAATGAGCGGAATAATCTGCGCTCGCTGTCACGAGACGAAGCAATAAAAGAGTTAATTAAGTCAAAGAAAATCGATGAAAAAATTGCTCAAATCGAGCAGTTTATAAGGGGGTTGTCTTGTGATTGATACAATGTTGCAGGGGGATTCTCTTGAAATAATGAAATCCATTCCTGATAATTATGTTCATGCTATCATCTCCGATATCCCTTACGGGATATCTTATGATGATTGGGATGTTCTTCACAA
The DNA here is from genome assembly GCA_025997935.1 of Synergistales bacterium. Classification (GTDB taxonomy): domain Bacteria; phylum Synergistota; class Synergistia; order Synergistales; family Aminobacteriaceae; genus BNVG01. The sequence continues at coordinate 8,197 of BNVG01000088.1, forward strand.
CAATACAAACACTGCATTGGGAGGAACATCCACTGCCCAAGCCGAACTTTGACATAAGCAGATCGATAGTTTCACGCTTGATGGTCTCGTTCGTGTAGTATTTGCGAACCACGGCAAACGGCGCATTGTCTTTCGTGCCGTAGTCAACAAGCCACCACTGCATCTTG
>BNVG01000089.1 GCA_025997935.1 Synergistales bacterium
TGGAAAAAGTAAACAATTGGTCAATAATTTTTTCCATTATTTCAGTTTTCCGACTCAGGAGGTGGCCTGAATGTCTCAAAGGGTGTTGATAATAGAAGACGATTTGTCCTTGGCGGAGATAGAACGAGATTTTTTGGAGATAGACGGCTTTGAAACCTGCATAGCGGGCGACGGCAAAACGGGGCTCGAAAAAGCTCGGAGCGGCGTTTATGATTTGATACTGCTCGATCTGATGCTTCCCGGTTTGGACGGATTATCTCTTTGCAAGCTAATCCGAAACGATACAAATATACCGATACTTATGGTCTCGGCGAAACGAGAGGACGCCGACAAGATTCGCGGGCTCGGGCTCGGCGCCGACGACTATATAACAAAGCCGTTTTCCCCATCCGAGCTTGTGGCGAGGGTGAAAGCAAACCTCGCGCAGTACAAACGGATGAATAACGCTCCTCCGGCAGCCGAAACGCCGGCGTTCACATCTAAAGATGAGATAAAGATAGGCGAGATAACGGTCAACAAGGCAAGCCGCCGGGTTTTCGCAAGAGGTTTGGAGGTCAGCTGCACAAACAAGGAATATGAACTCCTGCTGTTCCTAATGTCCAACCCGGACAGAGTTTTTAGTAAGGAACTCCTTTACGATCATATATGGGGAGAGGACGCCTATGGCGACATCAAAACCGTGCTTGTGCATATAAATCGGCTGCGTGAAAAAATAGAGGCCGACCCTTCCAATCCATTGTATATAAAGACGGTGCGGGGAGCCGGTTATCGTTTTTCGGGGTAGCTATTCACACATAGTCGTCCCTGAAAAAGTCTCAAGCGGGGCGAGCCGGTATATGTTTGTTATTATCTACATTTTAGCCTTTTTCAGGGTCGACTAACTTAGTTCCGTAACCTTTCAATTTCTTCGCGCGGAAGAGTCGTGTATTGAGCTACTTTTTCTACCGGCAGCCCATCGTTCAACAAGTTTCGGGCAACTTCGACTTGCCCTTCAAGGCGTCCTTTTTCAATACCCTGTTTTACACCTCTTGCCGTATAAACCTCTTCAAAAATTGATACGTACATAGCCTTCTTCCCCTCCTCCAATGACGCCGCAAGTGTTTCTACATAATCAAATATTTGCTCTCGATAGTCTTTGCTCGCAAGTTTCATAAGATAGTCTATAACCAATAATACCAAGCGTTTATCTTCTCTATCCCATCCACGTTCTAACCACAGCTTCGATATATCGCGTAAGTACCGGAACTTTTTACTTTCGTCGTCTTCACTCAACAGCTTGCACTTTGCCGCATACAAAACTAACCCGACTCGGTTGTCCTCTGATAGAAATATAGAGTTCTCCAAGCCTGAAACAACCACATTCACATATTTATAGAGCGATTCAACCCCGAAACGCTCTGAGTGATAAAACGTCTTCTCACCCTTTGGCCTACTATCTGTTATAACAGCTATACCAACAGGTTCAATTTGATGTTTGAGGTAAATCAACGACTTGTACCGATACATTCGAGTAGGCAAGTCACCCTCGCCTCCTCTGCCTTGCACCTCAATATGACAAAGGATTAGTTCATCTTCTCCGTTTTTGAGTTTAATTTGAACCAGTAAATCCGTTCGGTTCGCTCCGCCTCCCAGATCAAAAGTCACTTTTTGAAGTTCTTGCTCCAAAAACTCAGGCTTTTGACTTCTGTCCGCCGCTTCATAAAGCTCGGGTAGGAATATCTTCAAGGCATCCCAGAAAAAGCGATGGATGACGATTTTCCATAAATTGTCACTATCTAAGCGCTCAGAATGTTGGAGGCTATCGTCTTCAGTTTTCTCGCTAATTTTTGTTTTGCTCCCTTTGTTGACGATAGCCATCTAAATCCGTCCCCCCACGTTTGCCATCCTGTAAGCCATTATGAACGAATCGCTTACCTAAGTTTCTAAAAAAGGTTTCAAAGGCTCATAAAATTTACGCCCTATAAACATTTAACGCAATCTATCTGTTTTCCTCGATAACACGCGATGGATAATAGGTTGCTACTCGCAGGAATTATAGCCGACGCTTGATTTTATTACAAGAGATAGAGCCAACACCGTGGCTGTCTATTCCTAAGGAGAATCCGTATATAGAACACAATGCGAAGTTTACCAAAATTTAACCTTTATTTACCCCTCAATTTATCGCCGCTTACCTTTCAATTTACTCTCCCTTGTTACCATGCGTTTGTATAAAACACAGGAGACCTGTGGTTTGCTAATTCGACGAAGGGGGAAGGTCGACATGTATAAAAGCGTACTTGGCAAGTTGAACAAAATAGGGGTGCTTTTCTGGTTAGCGGCGATAGGGGTGGGCGCGCTTGTTTTGACGTTCGAGGTTCAGGCGAAGCTGAAGGAGGCCGCGGCAAACGTGGCGTCTTTGGCCCGGGCGGAGGAAACGCGTCGTCCGGTGAGCCTCATTACGGCGACGCCGACGACTTGGGAGTCCTGGAGAAGCTACTACGGGCAAGCCAAGGCCGCGCATACGCAGGACGTGACCTCCTACGTGCGCGAGGTCGTCCAGACCGTACACGTGGAGGTGGGAGACATTGTTAAGGCGGGAGATACGGTCATATCCCTGCGGAAGATGGATTATGCCGCCAACGCGACGGCCAGCCGGGCGGGACGCCAGGAAGCCAAGCTGAACTACAACCGGCTTTTGGAGCTCAGCAAAAAAGGCGGAGTGGCCCAATCGGAGGTAGACAAGGCATATGCCGTAATGAAATCGTTGGAGGCCAGCGATCAATCCTCTCGCTCCGCGCTTCAGAGGGTGGAGCTGAAGGCCGAAATCAGCGGCGTCGTCACGGAGCGCAACGTAGAACCCGGCGAGGTCGCGGAGGTCGGAAAGTCTCTCATTTCTATCGTAGACCCCTCCGATATGGAAGCCCAATTGATGGTTTCCAAAAAGGACATACACAACATCGACAAAGAGACTCCGGTGGAGTTGCTGATGGACGAAGTCGCCGGCAAAGGATGGGTCAAGCGGCTAAGCCCCAAGGCTCAGTCGGGTTCTGGGCTGTATCCCGTCGTCGTCGGACTGTCAGCCGACAGCCGTATCTTGCCCGGCGCTTACTTAGAGGGGCGCTTTCTCGTCGAGAAGAAGAGCGGGGTCATAGTCATTCCGTCGGATAGCGTCATGTACCGAAGAGACAAGCAATTTGTCTATGTCGCCCAAAGCGGCGCCGATGGGGACAGAGCCGGTTTGGTCGAAATTCGTACGGGTGAGGGGAGAAACGGGCGAGTCATCGTCACCGAGGGGCTCAAGGCGGGCGACCAAGTTGTCGTCGGCGGCAACAGAACGCTTTTTGACGGCGCTCTCATCTCGAAGAAGACGGAAGACATCACTGAAGACATCAACGTCAGGAGGCCGTAACAATGGGAGGATTTATACGCTTTTGTATCCATAGACCTGTCTTCACCTGGTGCGGCGTGGTTATTTTTGTGATTTTGGGGTTGTTCAGCTATACGACCTTGGGAGTGACGCTCTTCCCCGAAGTGGAACTGCCCGTTGTGCTGGTTCAGACGAAATACGCGGGGGTCAGCCCCAACGAGATAGAGCAGTTGGTCTCAAAACCCATAGAGGACGCGTTGGCCGACTTAGAAAATCTCAAGAGCCTCACCAGCTATTCCCAGGACGGCGTCTCCATAGTGGCCGTCGAGATGCGGACGGGTTCTGACCCTGACATAGCGTTAGTCAATATCAACAACAAAGTAAAAGCGGCGCGACAGGCCCTGCCGGACGACGTTGAGGAGCCAGTTTGCACGAAGGTAGACATCAACGCCGAGTCGTTTTTGACCGTCTCCTTCACCTCGACCCTGCCGGAGAAAGACGCGAAGCAATACATTGAGGACAGAATAAAACCCATTGTAGCCCGTGTCGAAGGGGTGGGGCAAGTACAGGTTTTGGGCGGCATGACCCGTGAAATTCAGATTATTCTGGATCCCGTGGCCCTATCCGACTACAACGTGACGTACCAGAAAATCTGCGCTGTAGTGGCGGCGAACAACATCACGAACCCCTCGGGCTACATTACGCAAAAACGTGACGAAATTTCCCTGCGTTTAGTCGGGGAATTTAACGAGGTGGAACAACTCGAAAACATCATAATCCCAACCGCGTCGGGACAACCCATACCGCTTTCGCTCTTAGGGCGGGTGGTGGACGGTTCAGAACCAGTGCGCGCCATCGCCCGGGTCAACGGGGAACCGGTCATTCAGATGCAAATAAGCCCCCGCGCCAATGCCGATGTCGTGGCCGCCGGCAGGGAAGTCAAAAAAGGCTTGGAAGCGGCTCTGAAAAATCTTCCCGAGTTCAAAGCTACTTACACTGACGACGACACGCCGTTCATTGAGGTCTCGGTCAAGAACGTCATCCGAGACACGGCCATCGGCGTCATTCTGACGTGCCTCGTCATCTACTTGTTTCTTGGACGCCTATCGGCCACGCTCATCGTCGCCGTCTCTATGCCTGTGGCGTTCATGGGAACGTTCGTGCCCATGCAGGCTCTCGGCTACACGCTGAACCTCATGAGCACGCTGGGGCTGGCGCTCTCTATGGGTACGTTAGTCATGAACGCGATTTTGATAATCCAGAACATCTATCGCTACCGCGACTTGGGCTACGAGCCTTTTGAGGCCGCCGAAAAGGGCGCGAGGGAAATTTCCGTCTCCGTTCTGGCCGGGGTTCTGACCAACCTTGGGGTTTTTTTGCCCGTGGCCCTGATACACGGAGTGGCGGGGCAGTTCTTGGCTCCTTACGCCGTCACAATCCTCTACGCGACGCTTCTATCCCTGTGGGTTACCATGTCCGTGACGCCCTGCATGGCGGCGCGCATAACATCGGGTAGCGAAATATCCCTCGTGAGCCGCGTTCTGACCGGCTGGTGGAACTGGCTCTACGAGAGTTTTAAGAACCTGTTCATGTTTTTTCTCCGCCGCTCCACGCGGCATCCTGTTGTCACCATGCTTATTTTCATGGGATTGACGTATGGGGCGCTGACGCTGGGTGGGCTTATCGGCACAGAGTCCATTCCAGTTGTCGATGACGGGAAGATCAGAATAAAGCTGACGCTCGGCAACAGCTCCTCTATTGAGGAAACCGAGAAAAAAGTCCAAATGTTGGAAGCGTTCATCGATACGCTGCCGGAACGGCGGGAGTACATTCGCGACGTCGTCTCGACGTTGGGGGCCAACGCGCGTAGCAGTTCCGTCAACCGGGCGTCCGTCCGCGTTTACTTGGCAGACAGCCCACGTCGTCCCTCGACCCGGGACGTGGCGGATAAAATTCGTTCCTTCTTGGCTACGCTTGAGGGTGTGGAATACGTCGTCAACGACACTCGCAGCGGCGGCTTCGGCGGCGACCCCATCGAGATGCGTATCAAGGGCGAGAACATGGATGTTCTCTACTCGATAGCGGAGGAGATTCGAGCTAAGGGGAGCGCGATTCCCGGTGTGCGCGACTTGATTATTGAGACGGAGATGGGGAAGCCCGAGCTTCAGATTGTCCCCATCCGCTGGCGTCTTGCGCCCTTGGGCCTGAACCTTTCAGACCTCGCCAGCGTCGTGGGGGGCTACCTTATTGGCAACGAGTCCGGAAAATTTCGCCGCGATGGATTTGAGTACGACATCAAAGCCCGACTTGACCGCAAAAAGGCGGGCGACATCTACACGGTGGCGGAGCTGCCCATAATGACTAACTATGGATTAGTGCCGCTCGAGGAAATGGCGGACGTGGTCTGGGGGGACGCGCCGACGGAGATTCGCCGCGTCGGCCGCGAGCGCGCGGTGGTCGTCACGGGCAACGTTCGCTACATCACGGCCGGCGAGGGCAACGAAAAGATGAGACAACTCCTTTCCACGTTAACCCTGCCCGATGGTTACTCCGTCAGCTTAGGCGGCGAGGAAGAAGAGATGGCGGAGGAGTTCGCGGAGCTATTTCGCGCCATTGGCATCGCCATCCTGATAACCTACATCGTTGTGGCGGCCATCATGGAATCCTGGGCTTACGCCTTTATTATTTTGCTGACGGTTCCGATGGCTCTGATTGGGGTCGTCCCCGCCATGCTGGTCACGGGAACGTCCATATCCATCTTCGCGCTCATAGGCGTCATCATGCTTATAGGTATGGTAGTCAACAATGCTATCGTCGTCGTAGACTACGCCGAGACCCTGCGGCGCGACGAAAACGTACACCCTTACCAAGCTATAGAGCAGGCCTCTGAGGTGCGTTTCAAAGCCTTGGTCATGGCCATAACGACCTCGGTGGTGTCCATGCTTCCCTTAGCGATGTCCACCGGCGGCGCTTCGGCGATGCGCTCTCCCATAGCTGTCGTCGCCATCGGCGGCCTGTGCGCCGGAGGATTTCTGGCCCTCTTGACCATTCCCGCAGCTTACAAAATCTACTGGAGCGTCCGCCTTTGTCTAAGCCGTTAGTCACACAGACCCGTCAATTCCGTGTTGGACAGGCCGAGCAACAGCTTCGGCGTCCCGGTCGCCTTCGCTCGGAATCTTTGAACGCACGGAGCGGGCATTTTGGGGTAGAATGAGATAAAAAGCCAACGTGACTCAGCGATAAAAGGCATAGATAAATTAGAATTTATCGGAATGGGGAGAATTATGGAAGATATGACATTTGAGGAGTTGCTGGAAATCAACTGTTTTTCCGAAGATTCAGCGGAGAAAAGCAAGGCTGCTGAAATGTTAGAGCGGCGTTATTGCTGTGAAATTCATTGTGCAAATATGGATAAAAGTGTACTTTTTGCACATCACGCTCGCGGTTGTACAATTGTAGCCACCAAAATCTGTAAAAACGTCGTTATTTTTCAGAACGTGACTGTTGGCTCGAATATGCGCTATAACAAAATCAAGAATGAGTGGGAAAACGTAGGCACTCCAATACTTGCAGAGAACGTAATTGTCGCGGATGGCGCTAAAATTCTTGGGCCTATTGTAATTGGTGAGAATACCGTTATTGGAGCGGGCGCTATTATTACAAAGAACATTCCGGCGAACAGCGTTGCATATGGTGTGAATCAATATAAGCGAAAAAATCCAGATTATGACCTTGTGTTTAACCCGAATATGATTTCCGGCGAAGAAATCAAGAAAGTAAATGAGGTGCTTGTGGCAGAATTTGACAAGACACGGTAAATATCAGTTTACAGATATTGGCGTCGTGATCCGCGATAGGAGAATGCCATGTTAAAGTGTGACGTTCGCGGCAGAGAATCTAAAATTGCGATAGGCAGCTTTGAGAAAACCGCTCGTTACTGTCTGAAATGTCATAAGCGAATGCTCGCGGAGTTTATTGATGAGGATTTGCCTGACTTTCCCAAGGATTTTGAATAGACGCCATGCCAAAATACGTTAAGTAAGTTTTGCTTACATCTACTGGCAAACCGTCGACCCCTGGTCGAAGAACCATGTCGAAGAACCATTACGTTATCGCGTTTACCAAAGTGAACTTCTCCACCTCTGAGTTGGTTTTAGACAACATCGTAGATTCTTTTACGTTCCTCCGCCGGTAATGGCGTGAAATTTTCGAAAGCGAGGTGATGGCAGGTGAACCGGAGGGCGAAGATTTTTTTTGGGGTAGGCGTGGTGTTGCTGGCTATACTGTACACGGTGATAATGTATCCGCCCGTCGGACTCGTCGGCCGCCTCACCCTGCGCTCAATGACAAAATTCACGTCTGCTGCGGGCGGTTTTTCGCTCGACGTTCCGACAAGGTGGAGAGGAAACTCTCCAGGCCTCTCTCATTTCCTCGCCGCCTTAGTGAGGCCCAAGATCTCCGCCGGGAAAGAGTACCTCGACACCGGGGATAGCCGCTTCCACGAGACCAAACCGCTGCGCGGCGGAATAAATAGTCGGCGTTCTTCCGGTTTCTATGTGCGAATGAGCGTTTACATGGAAACGCTGCCCGTCGGCGACGTTCCTTCCACGCAGGAAATGGCCGACGTTCAGGCTGAGAGCTTGGTCGCCGGGCTTGGAGCGGTCCGGGAAGGAAAGGCAAGAACCGAGGTTCAAAGATTGAAGGGCTACCTGTGGGGAAAAACCACTGTGACCACGCAAAGAGTTGAGGAAGCCATCGTCTGCTGGCAAACCGTCGATGACAACTCGAACCATTACACTATTGTGTTTTCCACGAATGCGTACTCCAGCTTCAAACCCGTCTTCGACAAGATTATGCAATCCTTTATGAGTCATCCGCCGGTAATTTGAGAAGTGAGCGAAATTTACTGAGGCAACTCAGCCGCGCGTATGCTGAATTGCTTATGAATCGGCACTGTTTGCGCCCTTAGATAAGTGACTTTCCTTCG
>BNVG01000090.1 GCA_025997935.1 Synergistales bacterium
GGTGAGATAATTGTATTAAATTATACGACAAGTTGCGTAAAAGTTGAAAGGTATTTTCAATTTTCCGGCGCGAGTTTGACAATTTGCTCCACGGTTTCCGCAAACGAAGAGGTCTCGGCTACTTTTTGCGATAAAAAAGTCCGCACCGCTTCGAGGTGTGTTATGGCCCAGTCCACTCGCGGGTTTGCCCCTGTCTTATACGCCCCTATATTGATGAGATCCTCCGACTCCGCGTAAGTCGCCATAAGATCGCGCACACGCCCGGCCGCCGCCAGATGTTCAGGCGACGCGATAGCCGGCATGACGCGGCTCACGCTCTCCAATACGCTGACGGAAGGATAAAAATTACGCGAGGCTATGCGCCTCGACAAAACAATGTGCCCGTCCAAAACGCCGCGCACGGTGTCCGCCACAGGCTCGTTCATGTCGTCGCCCTCCACAAGCACAGTATAGACGCCCGTTATGCTTCCGGTTATGCCCGCGCCGGCGCGTTCGAGTATCTGCGGCAGCACCTCGAACACCGACGGCGTGTAGCCGCGTGTGGTCGGCGGCTCGCCTATTGCCAAACCAATCTCGCGTTGAGCCCTGGCCACGCGGGTGATGGAGTCCATCATAAGAAGAACGTTTTTGCCCTCGTCTCTGAAAAATTCGGCTATAGCCGTCGCGGTGAGAGCCGCCTTGAGACGAATAAGGGGCGGCTGATCCGAAGTGGCTATAACGACGACAGACCGCGCAAGCCCTTCCGATCCCAAATCGCGCTCTATAAACTCCCGCACCTCGCGCCCGCGCTCCCCTATAAGCGATATGACGTTCACATCCGCCGTCGTATAACGCGCCATCATGCCGAGCAATGTGCTTTTCCCCACGCCGGAGCCGGAGAATATCCCTATTCTCTGTCCGGTTCCAAGAGTCAGCAGACCGTCTATGACCTTCACGCCAACGGAAAGCGGGGTGTCGACCATTTTGCGGCGCAAGGGGTGAGGCGGCTCGGCGTACAATGGATAAAAGTCCGTAGTGATAAGCGGCCCCTTATCGTCAAGGGGTTCTCCCAAGCCGTCCAAAATCCGCCCCAAGAGGCCGTCTCCCACGGCCACGCCCAAGGGGTGATCCATAGAAACAACATCGCTACCTGGCCCTACTTCCCTAAGGTCGCCAAGAGGCATCAAAAGCACCCTGTCCCCGCGAAAGCCAACCACTTCGGCGCCGAGACCATGAGAACCGTCGCGAAAACAAATTCTGCAAAGGTCTCCGACCCTCACGTCCGGCCCCTGCGACTCCGCCACGAGTCCCACAACCTGCACAACGCGCCCGTTGATTTTTACAAGCTGCAATTTTTCGAGTTCCGGCCCAAGAATGGAAAAAAGCTCTGTGTCCTCCATTATTTTGTCCCTATTTTCTTCTTTACGGAAGGCGTTCTTTTCTTGGGCGCGGGCTTCTTGGGCTGAGACGTCGCAACAGCCGGAGTTTCGCTTTCTAAGGGCTCGGCGTCTAAGGCTTCGTCCTCATCGCTATCCTCGCCGAACTCCATTGGTTTTTTTGGGCGGGCGTGAACTTCTGTCTTTGGTTTTGGCGGCTTTCCAAGCTGAACAAGCAATTTTTCAAAAACCCCGTCTATTTGGTCAAGCTGAGTACGCCAACGCGCGTCGTATATGCCGAGGTCTGTCTCCACAATGCAACTCCCCTTATCGACGCTGGCGTCCGGCTTTACCTCAAGACGCTTGGCCCCGCGCAGAACATCCTCAAACTCGCCCTTTAGACTGTCTTGCAAAATCTCCAAGTCCTCGGGCGCGACATATATGAGTATGCGGTTTTTGTCGCTCAAACGAGACAGGACGCTCGACAAAACATCAAGAACCGCGTCGGGCGTCACGTTAAGCTCTCTTTGGAGCATTTTCTCAAGCATATCCTGCCACAGGCGCAACATTCGCGGTTTGTTCATCTCCACAAGCTCCGCGAATTTCGATTCCAGGCTCAGGGATACGCCCTCCAGTGATTTGATAAGGCTCGAGAACTTTTCTCTGTATTGTTCTGAAATTTCGGCTTTGGCTTTTTCTATGCCGTCTTTGTAGCCGCGTTCCAACCCCTCGGAATGCCCTATTTCACGCCCAGCCGCTCTGGCCTGCTCTTTAGCGGCTTCCGCACCGGCCTCAACCTCGCGCTCTTTTTGAGCGCAGGCGTCCCTAACGTTGCCCAACTCCCGCTCAGTCGAGGCGAGCTTGCCGGTCAAGTCAGCCTTGGCGACCTCGGCTGATGATACGCTATCTCGCAACTCGGCAATCTGCTTCTTTAGCTCAAGCAGAGGGTCAGGTTCTTTTTCGATTTGTTTTTTGGTTGTGTTGTCCGTTTCATTTTCGGCGCTTTTTGAGGTGTTTTTCGATATATCGACCTTTTGATTTTCTTCCCGTTTTTTCTCGATAGCCTGAAGCTGTATCTGCGACCCCGAAAAAACGGAAAGGTCATCAGGTGATCCTTCATTAGAAATCTGCTCTTCCTCCTGATCGGCAGAAAGAGCGGTTTCATCAATCCCTATTTTTACGGCGTCGGGCAAAAGACGAACAGCGCGCAAAACGCCGGTGCGTCGTATATTAGACAACCAGCTCGTCCTCTCCGCCCGCCGATATAACTATCTCGCCAGCTTCTTCGAGCGAGCGTACCACGTTGACGACCTTTTGCTGAGACTCCTCCACGTCCTTGACTCGCACCGGCCCCATGTAGTCCATGTCCTCTTGAAGCATTTCTGCGGCGCGTTTTGACATGTTTTTGAAGAATTTGACGCGTAATTCTTCGGTAGCGCCCTTGAGGGCCAACCCAAGTTCCTTCATATCCACCTCGCGCAACACGCGCTGCAAAGAGCGGTCGTCCAAGCGAATAATATCCTCGAACACGAAGAGGCGCTTCTTTATCTCCTCCGCGAGCTCTGGGTCGTTTTCCTCGAGGTATTCCATAATATTGCGCTCCGTGGTGCGGTCAGCGCTGTTTATAATAGCGACAACGGCGTCGATGCCTCCGGCCAGCGTGAAGTCCTGACCCATGACCGTACTCAGCTTGCGCTCAAGCACACGCTCCACCTCCCGCAAGATTTCGGGCGTGATACGATCCATTTTTGCTATGCGCCTCGCTACTTCCGCCTGCATGACGGCAGGAAGGCCGCTTATTATCATTGCGGCTTGCGGCGCGTCGAGGTATGACAAAATAAGGGCGATAGTCTGAGGGTGTTCGCTCTGTATAAACCCCAGTATCTGCTGCGCGTCCGTATGACGCATGAAGTCGAAAGGACGAACTTGCAGACTGGCCGTAATCCTGGTAAGCAGATTTTGCGCCCGCTCCGGCCCGAGGGCGCGTTCCAAAATATCGCGCGCGTAGTCTACGCCGCCCTTGGCCATAAATTCACGGGGCCATGAGAATCTCCTGAGCCTCTTTCATGACTTCGAGCTTGAGGTCAGGCGTAACCTTTCTGAGATTGGCTATTTCGAGGGTGATAAGCTCAATAGTAGTATCGTCGAGGTGTTTATAAACCTCGGCGGCTATATCGTTCCCCAAAGCCACCATGAGAACGGCTATTTTTTCTCTGTTGGAAATATTGGCTCCAATTGACTTTGCCATCAAAGATCTCCTCTGATCTTGCTATATTTCTCTATAACAATTTCCGTTAGCTATCCGACGAAATCCATTCGTTGACAAGATTGGCCACTTCGTCCGGGTTGCTTCGGCAGTAGGCTTTAAGTTGCTCCTCAAGCACCGCCATTTCGCCCTGAAACGCCAAGACATCCGGCGAAGTGAGCATTTCTTGAAGCGTCGGCACACGCTTGGTGTCTCTTTCGGCAGCTTCGCGAGCAAGCCGCTCCTGACGTCTGCGATACCACCAATAGAACATCGCGGAGACAAAAATAACCAATACAACGCCAACGAGAGAGCCTATCGCTATACGATACAGTCGCTCCTGCCTAAGTTCTTCGGCGATGGCGTCGGCCAAAATCGTCGAGAACTTCATAGCCTTCACAACGAGGCTGTCACCTCTGACCTCGCTAAAGCCTATGGCGGACGAAACCAACTCCCTGACCTCGACCAAACGATCTTCCGTCAGCTCGCCGTCAACCAAAACGGAGGCGGTCAGGCGGCGTATTCTACCCGGTGTCATAACTTCCTGGCTCTCGCGCGTGGTTATCTCATAGTTTGTTGTGGCGTCGGATTTGTTGTACTCGCTCTCGGCGTTCTGTGTATTTATGGCGTAGCCCGGTATATTCGTGGTTGTCCCCGGGACGCCTCCGGGCGGCTGCATCTGCCCGGTATAGCTTTCTTCCATGCGGGCCGTGCTACGCGGAATGCCCTGTCCTGTGTCGGCGTTGGGGTAGTATTCTCTTGATGAGCGTGAAATTTTGTCGAAATCCAAATCCATAGTGACGCGTACGCTAACGCTACCTGGGCCGAACACCTGTTCGAGCATCTGACGGACACGAAACTCCATCTCTTTTTCACGCTGCCGCTCAAGGTCTCTCTGTACGGATTTGACAGAGTTTCCGCTGTCGAAAGAGTAAATCAGATCCTCTCCCACAAGGTCGGACAATATTCTCCCGGTCGTGTCGACAATCGTGACGTTATCAGGCGTAAGGCCATCGACGCTACGCGAGACAAGGTGAAGTATGGCTTTTATTTGAGGGGAACCAAGCTGACTCCCGGGCTTCAATTTCAAAAGAACGGACGCCGTAGACGGCCTCTGTTGCGCCAAAAAGAGCCGCTCTTCTGGAATTATTATGCTGACCTTGGAGAATTCGACTGAGTCTAACTGCGCTATGGTACGTTGCAGTTCTCCCTCCCGCGCGCGGATATAGGAGATTTTCTGCTGAAACTCGCTCATGCCCATCTTTGAGTCATCAAAAATCTCAAACCCGGTGCTGTTTCCCTTGGGGAGTCCCTCCTGAGCCAACGCGAGACGCGCCTCGTAAATCTGGTCGCGCGGAAGAAGAATCGCGTTTGCGGCGGAATCAATCTGGTATGAAATATTGTTTTCTCTCAGATACGCGACAATGGCCGCCTGGTCGTTTACCTCCAGACCAGCGTATAACGGCTCGTAAGATACGCGCCCCGCCCAAAACACCATTAAAGCAAGCAAGCCCGTCACCAAAAAAACGGCGGCAAACAAAGATACCTTTTGCCACGTTTTCAACCCGCCCCAAAAGAGCAGAAACTTGGCGGACAGTCGCCTTAAACTCTCCATAATCTCTTGTCGGTCTTTTTATTTCAGCTTAAATCAAGCTGAAATTCTGGATAATTGCTGATACGCGTCCACAAATTTATTACGAAGCTCCATGAACATCCTGAGAGCGACCTCGGCCCGAGATGAGGCCAGAACAACCTCCGAAATATCCTCCACATCGCCCGTGGCGAGTTTGTTGATTTTATCGTCCGCTTCAAGCTGAAGAACATTGACCTCTTTCATAGAAGAAGACAACATATCCTCAAAGGAAACCTTCCCCTGTCTGGCGTACTCTGCAGGTTTATCTAACCTCAAGTCCAACTTGGAATCTATTTTCTTTATATCCGAAAATTGAGTCATATCCAATAGTAACGAACCCATACAAATATTCCCCCCGCTAACAAAACGAACAAGATGTGCTAAGTATCTTACGCTAATTTACGGATATAAGCAAGCGTTTGTAATAGTATTCAGAATTATAAAGAATAGTCGCGCAATAGTTGGAAATCACTTCGCCGAAAGAATTTTCTGCCCTCCCATATATGGCCGAAGCGGTTCAGGGATAGCAACACCACCGTCCACGCGAAGGTTATTCTCCAAAAACGCTATCAACATTCTGGGTGGCGCCGTCACGGTGTTGTTGAGCGTGTGGGCGAAGTAGTTCCCTTTTTCTTTGTTTTTGACGCGTATGCCAAGGCGTCTTGCCTGAGCCTCGCCGAGGTTGGAGCAACTGCCTACCTCAAAATATTTCTTTTGCCTCGGCGACCACGCTTCCACATCGATGCTTTTCACCTTCAAGTCAGCCAAGTCTCCGGAGCAACACTCAAGCGTCCTGACCGGGATGTCGAGCGAACGAAAGAAATCCACGGTGTTTTTGTAAAGTTTTACAAACCAATCCGCGCTATCCTCCGGCTTGCACAAGACTATCATTTCTTGTTTCTCAAACTGGTGAATGCGATACACTCCGCGCTCCTCTATGCCATGAGCGCCGACCTCTTTGCGAAAGCAAGGCGAATAACTGGTCAGGGCCTGAGGCAACGTGTCCTCATCGAGGATAGTATCTATAAAACGCCCTATCATAGAGTGCTCGCTTGTTCCGATAAGGTAGAGATCCTCGCCTTCGATTTTATACATCATGTTCTCCATCTCGGCGAAACTCATAACGCCTTTTACCACATCGCCCCTTATCATGAACGGGGGTATACAGTAGATAAAGCCCCTGTTTATCATAAAGTCACGGGCGTAAGACAATATAGAGGAATGCAGACGCGCTATGTCGCCGCATAGATAATAAAAGCCGCTTCCGCTGGTCTTTCTGGCGCTGTCGAGGTCTATCCCGCTGAAGCGCTCCATTATATCCACGTGATACGGAACCTCAAAATCAGGGATAACAGGCTCTCCGAAACGCTCAACCTCGACGTTTTCGGAGTCGTCTCTGCCTATCGGGACGGATGAATCTATGATGTTTGGTATGGTCATCATTTTTTCGTGAACAAGCGCGGACAACTTTCCTTCAAGAACCTCAAGGTCAGCCAGCTCCTGCGCCATAGCCTCAACCTCAGCCTTGCCATGAGCGGCTTCGTCTTTAAGTCCCTTCGCCATAGCGATACCTATGTCCTTGCTGACGGAATTACGGCGTCCCCTCAACGCGTCGGCTTTCGTTCTGGCGTCGCGGCTTTGCCTGTCTAATTCTATTATGTCGTCAACCAAGGGCAATTTATGCTCTTGAAATTTCTTTTTTAAGTTCTCCCTGATAATATCCGGCGTCGTCCGAAACAATTTGATGTCTATCATTATTATCTCTTCCCATTCTAAAATGCAAAAGACTCCGCCCCCTATTCGCTTGATAAAATAACGAAAACTGAGATGCGGAAATCTTTCAAAAATTTATTACTGTTATTCATTATAGCCGTTTACAAGTTCTTGGCAAGTGTCGGCATGTTAAGAAACGTTAAGGGATCATGACAAATTAGAAAGGATCGCGGCTCGGCTGACGATGCCGACTAAACGCCCACGGTCGTCAAGGACCGCCAAGGGGAAGGGAGCGTCGGACGCGGCGCCAATAATGTCGCCTATCATGGCGTCCTGTTCCACCGTCGGAACGCCGCGCATGATAACGGACAGTATGGAGGGGAGTTTGTCTTTTTTAGCTTGTAGCGCGCCGTTAAGCGTCACGATGCCTATGAACTCCATCGCGTGTCCTATTACGTAGGCCGTCGAGATGTTGTTCTCGTCCATTTCACGAATTGCGGTAAGCGGATCGGCGGACTCGCGAATCAGGCAGGACGGCGTTATCATGATGTGCCGCACGCTCAGAATCTTTGTCCTGTCCACGCCGTTCAAAAATTCTTTGACGTAATCGTTGGCCGGGGAAAGCGTCAAATCCTTAGGCGTACCCAACTGTTCTATTCGCCCGCTACGCATAATGCCCACCGTGTCGCCCATTTTGAAAGCCTCGTTGATGTCGTGAGTAATAAACACGATGGTCTTCTCTAATTTTTTCTGTATCGAAAGCAACTCGAACTGCATGTCGTGCCGCGCAAGAGGGTCGAGAGCCGAAAATGGTTCGTCCATCAGCAGGAGGTCGGGATCGTTACAGAGCGCGCGGGCGATTCCGACGCGCTGTTTCATGCCTCCTGAGAGGGCGTCTATGGGCTTGCGCTCCCAGCCCTCAAGGCCGACCAACGCGATCATATCCATAGCCCTCTGTTCTCTTCCGCTTTTATCTACTCCCCGGACCTCAAGCCCGTAGGTCACGTTACCTAAGACGTCCCTGTGGCTCATAAGCCCGAAGCTCTGAAACACCATAGATATTTTAGAGCGCCGCAGGTCGTGCAGCTCGCGCCTGTTCATCTTCATAACGTCGCGTCCCTCGAACACAACTTCCCCGGATGTTGGGTGTTGAAGCATATTGATACAACGAACGACGGTCGACTTACCGCTACCTGAGGGGCCTATCAGGGCGAAGATCTTTCCGCGCTCCACGTCAAAAGATACGTCGTCGATAGCGACGGTCACGCCGGTTTCTTTTAGGATTTCGTCTTTTCCGGCGCCCT
>BNVG01000091.1 GCA_025997935.1 Synergistales bacterium
TCAGCAGACGGAGAATCGAGGCGGTTTCGAGCGGGTTTTCCCCCACAACCTCCGCGTAGTCATGCGCGTTTTTGAGCGCGTCCATCAGGCCGACTTTCTCGAGTTTGTCGTCTTTTTTCAAGAGCGGTAGCCACGGTTCTCTTAAAACGTCATATTTCGCCATTCTCTCATCTCGCCTTGCTCTGAATTTCAACGCCTAACTCCTTATTATAGAGAATTTCTCCCTTTTTGGAACGGTAAACATTATCCCGCATAGGCAACAATAGACAACCTTTCAACAACCCCTCGCCACGCTCCGCCTCGTCCGTCAAAAACGAAACGGAACCCATGCGCAGACTTACGCTTTTTTGCAGTATTTTCTTGCTCATCTCGCGGTCGTGAGGCGCTTTTTTGACTTGCTCGATCCATTCTTCCGGCACAAGCGCGACGCGCAGAGACGGCTCGCTTAATCTGGTTTTTACCGCGCGGAAGATCGCCGATTCATCGTCCGCGTCTCCGAACAAATCATCGCATTCTGTGATGAATGCGTAATCCGCGTGTGGTTCGGGAAGAGTGGCTGCTTCTGCATTTCCTCCCTCCAATGCTTCCTTAAAAGCCTTTCGCGCCGCCTCAACACTCAAATCCTCATCTCTTGCTTCGCCACCGTAGACATACTCTATCATCTCCCGCATTGCGGAAGGGACTGAAAGCGTGTCGGCCCGTTCCAGAAGAGCTTGCGTCCTGCGAAGAGTCAGAGGCTCGTACATCTGAAGATGAGTCTCGTATTTTTCGCATCCGCACAGCAAAACGTAAGCGTTGGGTTTTGTGTACCCATCCGGCCTTTTTGTCCCGTCGTGTCTGTACAGGCGTCCGAGGCGTTGAAGCAACAGGTCTATAGGGGCAAGCTCAGTTATCATAAGGTCGAAATCGAGATCAAGCGATTGTTCGACGACTTGCGTGCAGACCAAGATAGCGGATTGGGGGCGTGAATTACCGGCATTTTTTCCGAACATGCGGACGGCTTCGTCCTCAATTCTTTGTCTGTCCTCAGCCAAAAACCGGGCGTGAAATAACTTTAGAGTTCCGCCAAATCTCATTTCACGAAGCGCCTTATAGACCTCTTGAGCGCGCTTGACGGTGTTGAGCATCACGCAAACGCAGCCGCCTTTTTCAGCCATGCTAAACGCAAGATTTGCCGTCGCCTGTGTGTCCCCAAGAATATTTTGCGTATAGATGTGAAATTCTCTTTTCATGTGTACGCCGGCAACCGCTATTTCATTAAGCGCTTTATCCTCGTTCACAACGGTTATGAGGGGATAAGCGGAACTGAGCCGGGCGTCGATACGCGCGCCGTACGATTTTAGCAAATTTTCTTTTTTCTTCGCTGGAAGCGTCGCGGAGAGTAATACAACGGGGATTTTCAACGCGCCGCACCACTCCAAAAGTCTCTCGATAATTGTATTCATGTAAGTATCATAGGCGTGAACCTCGTCTATGATGAGCGTTTTTCCCATGAGGCCAAGCAACCGCAAAACTCCATACTTTACGGTCATTGCCGCCATCATGACCTGATCGACCGTTCCCACGCCGTATTGACCGAGCATCGCCTTACGAAGCGGCCTCAGCCAGTCGTTTGCCGCGTCGCTGTCGTCGCCGTCGTCGATATTGCTTTGATATTTCTGTTGCGCCTCTTCCACAATCCAAGCCATGCCGTGCATCAGACGCGCATCGCCTGCGCCGTGCTCTTTAAGCAGTTTTTCCATACGAAAATACATCTGATTTCCAGTCGCCGCTGTCGGCATCGCGATATAAAAACCTGTCTTACCCGTGTTTTTTATCATATGAGAGGTCAGATACAGAGCCGCTTCTGTCTTTCCCTCTCCCATTGGCGCTTCGATGACCACAAGGCGCGCGGCGTTTTTGTCGAGCCTCTCGCACGCCTTTTGAAGCTCGCGCATTTGCGATGGCTGAAACTCCGCAAAGAGGTCGCAGAATTTTTCATAGCAGGGAAAGGATTTTTGCGAACGCAGACCGTAATCTTCTATGGCTTCAAGAACCGTATCTCCGAGAGATAGGGTGTCGTTCGTAGAAAAATCAGCGCCGGAGGCAATCCAATCCGCCAGAATGACGACGCTCATCAGCGTCATAGCGGCGGCATCATAGTGAACGCATCCCGTCAGAGCTTCAAGCGGAGGTTCAAATTCTTCGCGGATGACGGCTTCAAGTTCTTCTTGCATTTTCCTCCACTCTATTGGCTTACGATTTTTAGGAATCTCCGCTGAGCCTCCATTTTTACCCTGATGGTGTAAGGCTATGACGGTGCGGAGCATTTTCGACATCTCCTCATTTGTCGAGGTGTTGGTCTCCCAAATCTCTTTCAGGATGCGAGCCGAATATTTCTCGTGGCGAAACTCACTTTTTTGCACGCTTTTATGAAGTAATCCTTCTTCCCACAGAATCGGTGCAACATTCTCATCTGCAACCTGAAACATAGGATGCGCTTTGCCTATATCGTGCAGACCCGCGACATAACCGACTAATGATAATGTCTGCTCTGGCGTTAAACTCAACCACTCTGCCAATAGGGGCAAAACCGGACGCAAGGCGCCTTCTTTTAATAGAATCTGTGCCGTGTGTCCGGTTTCAAGCATGTGTGTTATCAAATTTTTTGGTGGATTTGATTTTGCCCAAAGAGCTTCGGCAAGATGAGAAATTTCGTGACTCGCCATGCGACATACCTTCTTTCCTCTATATTTTTAAGTTATTGACATCAAGCCCAAATAAGCGGAAAATTCATCGCAGTATATCATGCGCCGTTTTTTCGGACAAGCAAAGGAGCAACGACATGACACAGATAACCGACACTCTCACAATACGCGGACACAGCGTCAAAAACAGAATAGCCATGCTACCCATAATGACGTTTTCATTCAAGGGCGACGGTGAAGACTACTTCGGGCAACAGCACATCACTCACTACACAGAGGCGGCCAAAGGCGGAACTGGCCTCGTCATACTTCAGGGGACGAACGTTTCGGGCGTTCTGACTGAATCGGAGAAATGGACGCCAGGATGTCAAAATACCCTAAAGACTATCGCCGCCAATGCGAAATCGCAGGGAGCCGTCGTCATGATTCAGCTCGCCTGCGGCGGCGGGGACAGAACCGTCGATGTCAACCTACCCTCCACGGAGGAAATACAAACAAGACAACAGGAGATGCTGAAAGCCGCCCTGAACGCTCACGCTCTTGGGTTTGACGGGGTGGAGTATCATTTCGCCCACGGTTTTTTCCTGTGTAAAATGCTTGACGCTGAGCAGAACCGCAGAAACGATATATTCGGCGGCAACGCCGAGAACAGGGCGCGGATTTTGACCGACATTATCCCAAAGATACGCTCCGCTACCGGAGAAAATTTCATAATAGCCGTGAGGATGGGCGCTTATATCCCGACTGAAGAGCTTGGCGTGCAGGCGGCGAAACGCTTCGAGGCCGCCGGGGTCGATATGCTGGATATTACGTTTGGGGTGGAATTTCCCTCTCACCCTGTGCCGAAAGACTTTCCGTTCGGCCCCGTGACATACTCGGGCGCGCTCATAAAGCGAACGGTGAATATTCCCGTTATAGGAGTCTACGGCCTTCGTTCCGAGGAGCAGATAAAGACGCTCCTTGAGAAAGGATACGCGGACATGGCCGGAGTCGCCAGAGGAATATTGGCCGACCCCCACTTCGCCGAACGCGTCATAAAAGGCGAAGCCGTGAACTCATGCCTTGCGTGCAAAGAATGTTTTTGGTTCACGGATCATACGAAATGCCCGGCGCGGGCAAAAACTCATACCCCAAAGCATTGAGTTACGTCACTTAGAAGCGTGAATATCTCGCGCCTATAAAAGAGGCTTTATTATTTTCCTGTTGAGGGGGATGTCGCACTTGAGCAAATTACTACTCGAAGAAATGAGCTGGCCCGAAATCAGAGAAGCGCTGAATAACGGCATGAAAACCGTAATCATCTTTGCCGGGTCTGTCGAGCAGCACGGCCCGCACATGGCGGAGATAACCGATACCGTATTGGGATACCAAAGCGCAATCGACCTCGCCAAACGACTCGGCAACGCGTTGGTCGCCCCAGTCATTCGTCCCGGCTTATCGGAGCATCACATGGCTCTGCCCGGAACGATTACATTGCGCCCCGAGGTGTTTATCGGCGTCGTCGAGGACTATATCGCGGCCTATGTCCGGCATGGATTTGAAACCATCATCGTAGCCTCCTCGCACGGCGGTAATTTCAAAACCGTAGCGCAGATTGTGGAGGATCAGGCAAAAAAATACAAAGATGTAAAAATCATCGGCGCCTTCTCGCTGTCGGATATGATGTCCACCATCGCAAAATTGGAAAAGAATGATAGTCTGCCGGCCGGCGCCTGCGGAGGGCACTCCTGCGCGTGGGAGACGTCCGAAATGCTGTTTTTCGCGCCCCACCTCGTCGATATGGATAAAGCGGAGCGCGGCTTTCTGGGTGAGGTGGCGGGCGAGATTCTCCAAAAATTCTTTGACGAGGGCGTTTTATCCGTCGCTCAAAACGGAATCCTCGGCGACGCCCGTCCGTCCAACGCCGAGCGCGGCGAGCGGTTCTTCAAGGCGTTGCAGGACAAGCAGGAGCAGGTCATTAGGGAAAATCTGGATAAAGCTCGTAAGGGACAATAAAATATATAAAACATTGGGCCTAAATCTCATATCACGTAATTTTAGGCCCATCAATATATAACATATAACGATATAACGGCAAAACGCTGTTGAGTTTTTTTATCAGCCGCCTAAGTACGCCTTGCGAATTTCGGGATCCCTTTCAAGGTTTTCACCCGTATCGTGCATGACCACTTCGCCCGTCTGGAAAACGTACCCCCTGCCGGCGGTTTTCAGCGCCAATTTGGCGTTCTGTTCGACAAACAGCACTGTCTTGCCCTCTTTTTCATTGATCTCCTTGATAGTCTCGAATATCTCCCTGAAAACAATGGGCGCGAGGCCAAGCGACGGTTCGTCCAGCAGGATCATCTTAGGGTTGCTGATAAGCGAGCGGCCAATCGCCAGCATTTGCTGCTCGCCGCCGCTGAGAGTGCCGCCGAGCTGTTTCAGCCTTTCTTTGAGGCGCGGGAACAGCTTGAAGATACGCTCGAGGTCTTTATCTATGCCGGTTTTATCCTTACGGCAATAGGCCCCGACCATAAGGTTTTCGTGCACCGTCAGCTTGGAAAAAATGTGACGCCCCTCAATTACCTGCGATAATCCCATGCGCGCAATTTTCTCGCCACCCAAGCTCGTTATGTTTTTCCCGTTGAACGTTATCTCGCCTCTGACGCCAAGCGCCGGGAGAAGGCCTGAAATGGCCTGTAGCGTCGTTGTCTTTCCGGCGCCATTAGCGCCGATTATCGTGACCATCTCGCCCTCGTGTACTTCCATGTTGACGCCCTTGACAACATGGATTTTACCGTAATAATAATGAAAATCTTTAACCTGTAACAACGCAGTCATATTAATCATCCCCCAGATACGCGGTAATTACGTCCGGGTTCCGCTGTATCTCCGCCGGTGTGCCTTCTGCGAGCTTGCCGCCGTAATTGAGCACGAATACATAATCCGCGACGCCCATCATCAGTTTCATGTCATGCTCGATCATGAGCACGGTCACGCCTCTTTTTATGATCTCGCGCAACATCGCGTCCAAGTCGTCTTTTTCGACCGGATTCATACCCGCTGCGGGTTCATCAAGCAGAATCAGCTTAGGGTCACTTGCGAGCCCCCGGATTATCTCCAACCTGCGCTGGTCGCCATACGAAAGAGAGCCCGCCTCGTTGTCGTAGCGGTCTTGAAGACGAACAAAACGCAAAAGCTCAAAAGCCTTCTCGCGGGCCGCTTCTTCCTCGGCGCGTTCCGCTTTGGTCTTGAAAAACGCGGCCAGCAAAGAGCTATTTAGACGCGTGTGCATTCCAACAAGGACGTTTTCAAGAACCGTCATACGCTCGAACAGGTTGATTACCTGATAGGTTCTGGCCAATCCGGCCTTGCTGATCTGGTAGCCGCGACGACCGGTGATGTCTTTGCCGTCGAAAACGACCTTTCCCGCGTTGGGCTTATACACGCCGCTTATAGCGTTGACCAACGTCGTTTTTCCCGCGCCATTGGGGCCGATAAGCCCCGTGATCTTTCCCTGGGCGATATTGGCGGAGACGTTGTTCACGGCTATAAGGCTGTCAAATTTAACCGTAACGCCTTCGATTGACAGCAACATATCAGCGCGCCTCCTTCCTCTTGAGGCGGTTCAGTAGCCTATTAAGGGAACCGTAAATACCGCCGGGAAGAGCGATGATAACAAGCAACATCAGCGTGCCGTAAATGAACATCTGATATCTTTCCGCAACCCTCAAAGCCTCGTTGAGCAACGTCACGCTGAACGCGCCGATAACCGGGCCGAGCAAGCTACCTGTGCCCCCGAACAGGAGCATGGTCAGGAACAAGACCGACTGCCTGAACATAAAGGTATCGGGGCTGACAAACCCGACCAGATGCGCGTACATAGCGCCGGCGTAAGCGCAGTAAAAGGTGCTGACGGCAAAGGCTATAACCTTGTGACGCGTAACGTTGATGCCGGCGCCGTCCGCGGCGTGCGCGTTCTCTCGAATGGCTATAAGCGCGCGCCCGGTTCTTGAGTTGATCAGGTTGTTCTTGAGTATTAGGGATATAATCACAACGGCTAAGCCGTAGTAATAAAACCGCGTATACGTGTCTAACTTGAAGCCGAAAAGGTTGACAGATTCCGTAAATATGCCCAGAGAATTGCCGGTCACTGCGCCCGGGGACTGCAAAACCATCTGATAGACGATCTCGCCGAAAGCGATGGTCGACAGGGACAGGAAGTGAAACCTCAGCCGGGACGCCGGGTATGCGATGACGATGCCTATAAGGGTTGCGGCGACCGAGGCGATGAGCATGGAGAAAACAATCATGACGCCAAAATACTTGTGCAACATGATGGATCCGTACGCGCCGATGGCAAAATAGGCGGCGTGCCCCAAGGAAATTTGCCCGGAATATCCGAACACCACGTCAAGGCCGGAAACCGCCACGACGTAGAGTAGCACGAAGCAACAAATCAGGATGCCGTAATTAAAATCAATAGCGCTGAGAAACGGCGGAATCGCCAGCGAGACAAGCAACAGAACAACCAGCGTTGGAGTCGATATTGATTTGGTTTGAAGATTCAATTTATCGGCCATATTTTTATCCCGCCTAATCCGCTATAGCTCTCTCGTTGAATATACCCGTGGGCTTGACCAACAGGAATATCAACAGAAGCCCGTAAGACACGACATCTTTGTATATAGAAGATATATACGCCGTTGTCACCGTCTCGATAATTCCGAGCAAAGCCCCGCCGAGCAAGGCTCCGTACATGTTGCCGAAGCCTCCTATGACCGCGCCCGCAAAACCTTTGCGCCCTATCGCCGCTCCGAGGGTTATGAAAACTCCGTAAACCGGCCCGATAAGCATACCGCAAAGACCGCCGATGGCCGCCGAGATTCCCCATGTCAGAGCAATGGTCATAGCCGGATCCACGCCGCAGGCCTTCGCGGCCTTGGCGTCCATAGCCGAGGCCCTCATAGCCGTTCCGTAAGCGGTGTATTTAACGAATACGTGCAAGGCTACCATCAAGATCACCGAAGTCACAATACAAAACGCCGCCTCGGATTGGATATTGATACCAAAAGCCTTGATTGACATCACGCGGAAAATGGGAGGGAAATAAAAAATCCTCGTTCCCCAGCCGAGTATCGCGCCGTTTTGCAGCATATAGGATACGGCGATGGTCGCGAGAACGATATAGGTTCCGTCTACCTTCTTCCCAAGCAGCCTTCTGATGACGGCCCTCTCGAGGAGCATACCCAGCGCAATCTCCAAAACAATCGTCAAAATAAAGGCCACGGCGAAAGGCAGCTTCAACATGGCGTAGAACGTATAGCCCAGAAAAGCGCCGATTGTCAAAATATCGCCCTGACAAAAATTCATCAGGCCGGACGCGCGGTAGATAAGGCTATACCCCAAGGCAATCAATCCATAGATACAACCGATGACAAGTCCAGATACCAAAACTTGTACTAACAAAGTATCTATTCCCCCTG
>BNVG01000092.1 GCA_025997935.1 Synergistales bacterium
GCTTCATATCGCGCATAGCCACGGTGTGAGTCTCCTCAAGGAGACGATCGGCAAGAGTGGATTTTCCGTGGTCGATATGCGCGATTATGCAAAAATTTCGTATATTGTCCTGCTTCATTCTCTCCTACTTGCCAGTTTCCCCTGACAGAAGACTTTTAAGGGTCTCCACATAAGCTCTCTGGATCTCAAGGTTTTGAGTCAAAACATCGAGCTTTGCCTCTTCGGCCTTGACGATTGCATTCAGTTTACTCTCGAAATTGTCCGACGCTTCCTTCATGGCGACAAGGTCGGCCTTAACGTCGTCTGCGTTCAAAACCTCTCTCTCGGCTTTCTCAAGCGTGGATATGCGCTCACTCAGCACGGCGATATTGCCGCCGCCCAACTCCGACGATATTTTGTTTTCCATGAGGTTCCAGAAAATGTTGAAGATAATAATGAGGCCGATTGCGCCGCCAATGATTATCTTGGTCTTACCGCTCTTGCACAAGCCTTCAACCGCCGCTTTTGTGTCCTTGCTGTCCATACTTTGTATTCTCCTTCCGCCTTGAGCAGGCCTTTTTGAAACACATAGCACATTCTACAATAAAAAATCGCTATTTTACAACAAAAAACAAAAAAAGCCCGAAGATGCGCGGTCTGTAACTTAAGAGCTACATCACTCGGGCGTCGTCGCCGTTGCTTATAGACAATAGGACAATATTAGGAAAATTTCTGTTATTTTTTAGGGAAAATATCGCTTTATAGCGTCCTTCAGATCCCTAAGGCGCGGAATGACGAAGCCGAATTTCAGCGCGCCCTTCGCCGGGCACCGCACCACGCATTTGAAGCAGTTGACACAGCTCGCCGTTCGCAAACTCCCGGCCGTCGAAATTTCTATCCCCATGGGGCAAGTTTTGTCGCAATGCCGGCAGTTGATACATTTGTCACTGTTTCGCTTGATCGTAAAGACTCGTAATATTCCGGCTAATCCACGCCCGGCGCCCCTGGCGCATAGATATTTGCAGTAAGGGCGATCCATAAAGAGAGAAAGAAACAAGACGAGGCCCATAAAACACAGAGCGAACCAAGTTATTTCACGTCCGTAAGAAATCAACAAAAACGTCACCCTGGCATTAGTGGACAACTCGATAGAGTGCCAGCCTACCCAAAGAAAGAACAGCAACAGAGCATAGCGGAGTAGCGACAGGTAACGGTGCAAAGGATTGGGTATGTTGAGGTTGAATTTGGTCAGCTTTCGCCCAGCAAGCCTCAGCCATTCCTGCGCCGCGCCGAACGGACAAGCCCATCCGCAGAAGAACATCCCGGCCAAAACGACCGACGCGACAAATAGATAAGATGGAATAGTGTTGATATCGACGAGGTGATTGTACCCGGCCACGGTGAGGCCAAACGCGATAATCTGCGCCCCCAAGCGACATATTTGCGTCAATTGGCTCGAAACCTCCTTTCACCTATTAACTTTCTGACCGATTGTACCATGTTTATGCCGGTTGCAGGAGGGATATTGTTCAAATTCCTCCCTATTTTCGGCTTTTCCTGGGTACTCATGGGACATTGGGGAGCAATCTGCGGATTTGGGTGAACCCATTTCTATTGACAAAACACTTTTATAAAGTTATATTAAGCAAACAAATATTTTATCTTAAAATATAAAAAGCAGTTATTATAGTTTTTAAGGACAATTTATAAGCTATTTGAGAATTATTTGAGTTTGGTTCTACTAACAAAAACGTGCCGCAAATTTTTCGTTATACATATTAAATAGAAAAGAGGACGAACATGAACGAAATGGCATTGTGCGTAAAGGACGACTTCGGGACTTGGAAAATCACCTACGATGACGCGCTCAAGTATCACGGCAGACGATTTATCGCCGGAGTGGCGATGGGATTTCAGTGCTTGAACCTGGCGTTTTCGGAGCTTTCGCCGGGTAAACCCGTGGATCGGGCGAAGGTGCGTTTTTTCAGCGGTATGGATGGCACCGGCGTGCGCGACGTGGTGGAAATGGCGACGCGTTGCGTCTCAAACGGACGCTACAGCGTGAATACTGAAGTCGTGGAGGATGACACGGCTCCCGAAACTCCGGGGACGGGGCGCTTTTATTTCGAGGTTTTCTACGGGACCCGGATGGCGCGCCTTCGCCTGAAATGCGGTCTTGTACCGGACGAGTTCGCTCCTCTGGCTCTGAAGGACGGCGCGGGCGCGATCACGCCGGAGGAGCTGAGGCGTCTGCAGGAAATCAAGGAAAATATAGCTGTTTACCTCGTAGGGCATGACCCCAAAGAGGTCTTCGAGTACGAAGTGTATTAAAAGGAGATGTAAAGGAGATGTATTTGATGAGAGCAAAAATTTTTGTGCTGTGGGCGGCCGCGATTCTTGCCTGCGACGCCGCGTTTGCCGAACCCATCTTAGTGACCGACCAGTACGGCCGCAAGACCGAACTTCAAAAACCCGCCGAAAGGATCGTCACCGTTCCCATCCCGGCGGCCAGTATGACGATAGCCCTTGACGAGGGCCCGTCGCGTCTGGCGGGCATAAACCCGTCCGCCAAACAGGCCCTGAAGGAGGGTATTTTGAGCAAATTTTTTCCGAAGGCGCTGGACCTCAACAGCGACATTGTTATGGGAGAGGGATTCAGCCCCAATGTCGAGACGCTTTTGAACCTGAACCCTGACGTCGTTTTTCAGTGGGGCGACCGCGGCAGCGACATCGTGAAACCCATCGAGGCGGCAAGGCTTCCTGTCATTCTCCTGAAGTACGGAACGCAGGAGGACTTGGAAACGTGGATCGGCATGTTCGGAGTCGTGCTGGGCAAGAGCGAACGCGCGGACAAAATTCTGGCATGGCACCGCGAGGAGCGTGCCGCGCTCGACAAGGCCGTGTCGGCCATTCCGCGCGAAAAGCGCCCGAAGATCCTGTACCTTTACCGCTACGGCGACGGTATTAAGATCGGCGGCAAGGGCAGCTATTTCGACTACTTCATCAAAATGAGCGGCGGCGTAAATCCCGCGGAGGACGCGCCGAGCGAGGGGCAAATCAACGAAGAGCAGCTGTTGGCGTGGGACCCCGACATCATTCTGTTGAACGGATTCCAGAGTTCTCTTTCGCCTGACGATATCTACGCCAACAAAAATTTCACGGGCGTGGAGGCGGTCAAAAATCGACACGTCTATAAAATGCCTCTGGGCGGCTACCGTTGGGACCCTCCCAACCAAGAATCTCCCCTGATGTGGAAGTGGCTGGCCATGCTGGCGCACCCCGACACGTTCAATTGGAACCTGAGGGCGGATATTGCGAGAGCCTATTCGTTTCTTTACAGTCAGACGCCCACAGATGAGGACATCGACGGCATCTTGAGGATGTCGATGAACGCGGCGGCGGCAAATTACGGACGGTTTGCCAGAGCGTCAAACTGACGTCAACTCTCTTAAAAAACGCGAACATAAATGCTTAGGAAAATTGGTTCCGGATTTCCTGACCTCCGGTTTTTTATTTCAAGCCGGTATGGAGCGCCCGCGATGCGAAGACGCTTTTTTCTGGCGGCGTTTGTTCTGATGTGCATGGCTGGCGCGCTTTCCGCCGGGCGCTACGTCGTGCCCTTCAAGAACGTGTGCGGGATACTGGCCTCGCTCTTAGCGCCGATTGAGCCCTGGTGGACGGACATTCAATACCGGGTGGTGGTTCTGATACGGCTGCCTCGCGTATTGGGAGCGGCCCTTTCCGGCGCGGCTCTGGCGATGTCCGGAGCCGCGCTCCAGAGTGTTCTGAAAAATCCCTTAGTCAGCCCGCAAATCATCGGCGTCTCGTCAGGGGCGGCCTTTGGGGGCGTACTCGCGATACTGTTCTTTGAGAATGCCTTCGCGACAATGGGCTGCGCTTACCTGGGTGGAATACTGGCCCTGTTTCTGGTCTGGTGCCTGTGCAATGGGGCGCGCGGCGCATCGCCCCTGGGTCTCGTCTTGGCGGGGATCGTCATCAACGCCTTTTTCACGGCGCTAATCTCTTTGATCGAGTACGTGGCCGACCCCTATAACAAGCTGCCGGCCATCGTCGTGTGGCTAATGGGCAGTTTCGCGTCGGCGTCCTGGGATAAGCTGCGGTACTCCGCTCCCCCGCTGCTGACAGCGGCGGCGCTTTTGTATTTTTTACGCTTTCGAATCGGCGTGCTCTCTCTTGGCAGCGAGGAGGCGCGTGCGCTGGGAATCGACATCCAACGCACGCAATGGCTGGTGTTGGGCCTCGTTGCGCTCGTCGCTTCGGCGACGGTGGCGATGGCAGGCGTCGTGGGATGGATCGGTTTGGTGGTGCCTCACTTCACCCGCATATTCGTCGGTGACGATTACAAGCGCCTGATTCCCCTATCGTGCCTGTTGGGAACCCTTTATACCGTGTTAATAGACACTTTGGCGCGGACGCTCATCGAGGTGGAAATACCTATGGGCATTCTCTCCGCCCTTGTGGGCACGCCTTTGTTTGCTTTTTTGACGTACAGACTGATGAAAGGAGAAGAAGGGCGATGAACGAAGAAAAGGAGAAAACAGGGGAAAAGAGCGCGACGTTTTGCGCGGACAAAGTAGGGTTTCGTTACGGACTGCGTGGCGAGTGGCTCCTGCGCGGCTTCTCCTGTTCGCTTCCTAAGGGAGAGATCATGGCCGTCCTGGGGCCCAATGGATGCGGCAAGACGACGCTGCTGAAACTCCTCCTCGGAATTTTGAAACCCGTCGAGGGAAGCATCCGGCGCGGCGGACACTTAGGGTACGTGCCGCAGGTCTCGGCCTCCGCTTTCGACCACAGAGTCTTAGACATGGTCGTCATGGGACGGGCAGCCAGCGTCGGCTTCTTTTCCATTCCTGAAGCGGAGGATTACCGCCGCGCAGAGAATGCCCTTGCCCGACTGGGAATCCGCGACCTCGCGGAACGCGGTTACGCGCGTCTCAGCGGCGGGCAGCGTCAATTGGTGCTAATAGCCCGTGCTCTGGTCTCGAAACCCTGCGGCCTTGTCCTGGACGAACCCACTTCGGCGCTCGATTTCAAAAATCAAGATCTCATCCTGAGCGCCCTCCGGCAGTTGGCCGACGAGGGGTTAAGCGTCGTCATGACGACCCACGCCCCTCATCACGCCCTGCACGTCGCCAGTCGCGTGTTGGTGATGGAAAACGGGGCGCGCCATTTTTGCGGCCCGCCCGAGGAAATAGTGACGACCGAACAGCTTCGCCGTCTCTACGACCTGGAACTGAAAACACTCCGTTTCGAGCATCGGGGTCGTTTTCTCAACAGCGTCGTTCCCATTTTTTCGTGAGTATCGCTTAGGACGCAAACCCATTATCGAGAGCTCCGCCTTCAAAAAAAGCCCGAGGACAATGAATGTCCGTCGGGCTTTAGACGCGTAAAAATCAAATCCGTTAAAACTACTTGACCTCGACTTCGGCTCCGGCCTCGACGAGCTTCTTCTTGACCTCTTCGGCCTCTTCCTTGGAGACGCCCTCTTTGATGGGCTTAGGCGGATTGTCGACAAGCTCCTTGGCTTCCTTCAGACCCAAGCTGGTTATCTCACGCACGGCCTTGATGACGTTAATCTTGTTAGCGCCGGGAGCCTTGTAGATGACGTCAAACTCCGTCTTCTCCTCCTCAGCCGCGGCGGGAGCGCCGGCGGCCGCTACGGGCATGGCAAAAGCGGGAGCGGACGCGGAAACGCCGAACTTATCCTCAAGGGCCTTCACCAACTCAGAAAGCTCCAACACCGTCATTTCTTCAATAGCCTTGATAAGATCTTCACGAGACACAGACATATCTTTTTTCCTCCTGTATTTTACTCAAATTTTACGCGCCCCTTGCGGCGCGATTTTCAACAAACAAAACTACGCCGCCTTTTCTTTTTGATCCTTGATCTGCGAAAGGGCTGTGACAAGACCGCGAATCGTCCCGGAAAGGACATTGACGAGGCCGGAGAGCGGCGCCGCGATAGTGCGGACTGTCTGACCGATAAGGACTTCTTTCGACGGAAGGTCGGCGAGAGCGCGAACTTGAGCGACGTTAAGCGTAGCGTTACCCAAAAGTCCGCCTTTCAATATAAAAGCCTTCTGAGTCTTTTCAGACTCGTAGTCTTTCAGGGCTTTTGCTACAGCTACGGGGTCACCGTAGCACAGCGCGTAGACGTTAGGCCCGGAAGATATGGACTCAGGCAACGCCTTTAACCCCGCTTCTTTCATGGCGATGGCGAAAAGCGTGTTCTTGGCCACTTTAAGCTCGCCGTTCACGCTCCTTACGATGGCGCGGAGCTTCGTACTCTGAGCCACGGTCATACCGCGATACTCAGCCACAAAAACAGCCGAGGATTTTCCGAGTTTGTCCTTCAAAACCCCGACTTGCTCGTATTTAATTTTTGCCGGCATAATTTCACCTCCTTCTATAATGTGATGGTAATAATCAAAAAACAAAAAGTCCCCCGGCGTACAAAGGCCGAGGGACGTGACAAACGCGCTTTAACACAACCTACGTCTATCTTGTTTCAAGCCTCGGCAGGAAATTAAGTCGCTTGTCGACACCTGCTGTCTACGGTTTATAACGACGGACGAACACGATCCGCCTCTATATATCAGAGTTTATATTAAGCGATTTCCTTTGTAGTCGCCGCAACGTCAAGCGCAATCCCGGGACCCATTGTGGGGGCTACGGAGATGCCTTTGACGTAGGTTCCTTTGACGGAAGCGGGACGCGCCTTCAATATAGCCTGTAACAGAGCCTTGGCGTTCTCGAAAAGCTGCTCGGGAGCAAATTCTTTTTTCCCGACAAAGTTGTGAATTATACCGGCCTTGTCAACGCGAAACTCAACGCGTCCGGCCTTGACTTCCTGAATGGCGTTGGCTACCTCGAAAGTCACCGTGCCGGTTTTGGCGCTCGGCATTAAGCCGCGTGGTCCCAGAACCTTACCGAGACGACCGACGGACTTCATCATATCTGGCGTGGCGATAACGGCGTCAAAATCCATCCAGCCGCCCGTTATTTTCTGCACGAGATCCTCGCCGCCTACAATATCAGCTCCGGCTTCCTCGGCCTCTTTAACTTTCTCCCCCATAGCCAAGACTAAAACCTTCTTGGTCACGCCCGTACCGTGAGGCAGAACAACCGTACTTCTGACCTGCTGATCGGCGTGGCGCGGGTCTACGCCAAGGCGTATATGAACTTCCAAACTCTCGTTGAACTTCGCGGTAGCTATTTCCTTAAAGAGGGCTATCGCGTCCTTGAGCCCGTACTGCTTATCTTGGTCAATCTTAGCCAGGGCCTCCCGATAACGTCTGCTACGCTTCATAATAAAACCTCCAAAGTGGTGTTGGCGGACATAACACAATGCCCTCCCACAATCTACAAAAGCTCGAAAATCCTTTAGTTTGCTATTTCGATACCCATCGAGCGGGCAGTGCCCTCGATCATTCGCATAGCCGCCTCAACGTCATTGGCATTGAGATCCTGCCTTTTAAGCTCGGCTATCTCCTTGACCTTGGATCGCGGAATCTGGGCGACTTTCGTCTTGTTAGGCACACCGGAACCGGACTCGATGCCGGCCGCCTTCTTGAGAAGAACGCTCGCCGGCGGGGTCTTGAGTTCGAAAGAGAAGCTCCTGTCGGCGTACACCGTGATTATAGCCGGGATAATCATCCCGGGCTGGTCGGACGTTTTAGCGTTGAACTGCTTGCAAAATTCCATAATATTAACGCCATGCTGTCCCAACGCAGGGCCAACAGGCGGAGCGGGCGTAGCCTTACCGGCCGGAAGCTGTAACTTGATCTGACCTACTACCTTTTTAGCCATAAAACAAAATCCCCTCTCGTATAAAACAAATATCCCATGCCTGTGGTGATCTTTTATATTTTTTCTAACAGGAAATAATCTACCTCAGTCTCGGTCTCGCGCCCAAAGACATTAGCCGTAAACTTGACCTTGCCTTTTTCCGGTATGACGCCCACCACAGGGCCGACATGACCCGCGAACGGCCCGCTTTTTACCTTTACGGTATCCCCAAGTCGGAGGTTTATCTCTACTTTGACTTTTGACTGATCCTTGCCGACTCGAACTAAAATATCACGTATCTCTTTATCGGAAAGAGGCAAGGTCAAGTTTACGG
>BNVG01000093.1 GCA_025997935.1 Synergistales bacterium
GCCGGAAATATCTTTCGAGCGGGTCGCGTCACTGCTTCAAACGGGTGAAAAGGCTCTTAAAAACGGGAGTCCTATTATAAGGATAGAAAGATAAAAGAAGGGGTGACCGATATATGAAAAAACATTTTGCGCGTGTGAGAGCAACGTTTTTGTTTTTGTTGCTTTCGCTTTTGATAAACGTCCCGGTCCTCGCGGCCGACAGCGCCGCGCCGCGCGTGGCGTCCGTCGGCGTCAGAGGAAACGAGCAGATAACCTCACAATACATAATGGGCGTCATAGAGACCAAGACCGGAGATACGCTCGACAGGGACATCCTGCAGAAGGACATCGAGGCTATATATAACCAGGGATTTTTCTCCTTTGTCGACGTCGATCTCTCACAGGGCGCGAGTGGCGCGGACGTCGTGTTCTCCGTGATGGAAAACCCCGTTGTCGAGGCTATAATATTTTCCGGCAACACGGTCTACAAGGACGGCGCGCTCATGAAAGAGGTCTTTACGCAGGTGGGGAGTATTTTTAACCGCGAGTTTTTCCGGCGTGACCTTGACCGTATTCAGGAGAAATATCACAAGGACGGCTACGTCATGGTGCGCGTATCGGACGTGAGTATGGACGGCGGGCGCATAACCGTCAAAATCGTCGAGCCGAAAGTCCGAAACGTCATCATTCAGGGAAACAAAAAAACCAAAACCAAAGTCATCCGCCGCGAGATCAAGCTCAAAGAGGGAGACCTTTTCAATATAACCAAATTCAGACACCAGCTCGGAAAGCTCCAGAACTTAGGGTATTTTGAGGACGTAAATGTCGGCTTTGACGCTCCTGAGGACGCGGACGACGTTCTGGACCTGATTTTGACCGTGGTGGAAAAGAAGACGATGGCCATAGGTTTTGACGTTGGCTACGGCACGGAGAGCGGACTCAGCGGCGGAATCACTTTTACGGAGAACAATTTCAGAGGCACGGGGCAGCAATTCAATATCGGTTTTGAAGAAGGGGACGAAGCCCGCTACTGGGCGAGTTTCGCGAGTCCATACATGGATAAGCGCACGTACGCCTGGCGCGTCGGCGTTTCCTATCAAGATTATATAGACCAGTATTATTACCACAACAGTACAAAACAATTCGAGTATGACGACAAGAGCTTCCTTGTCTACGCCGGTCTCGGCAAAAAATTTGGCCGCACGGAAGACTGGAGCTGGTTCTTCACTCTGAGCTGGCGCGACGTGGATTATAGCAATGTGCATCACGCCATACCGGACTACTACGACGACCTGACCATGTGGGACGGCGTAAATTTCGCTGGCGAGTTGCAGTTTACCTATAACAAATTGGATCCGTACCTGCCCTATTCGAAGGGATTCGTTTGGGACACGACCTTTGAGGAAGCCGTGAAATTCGCCGGCGGAGAATATAACTATTTCAAATATTGGACTCAGCTTCGCTATTACCTGCCGCTCAACAATCTGCTTGAAGACGTTATCGACTCGGGCGAGCTTTGGTCCGACGAGAGTCCTCTCATCTTGGCGGCGCGTCTGCGCGTGGGGAGCTCTACCCAAAGCGGCCTTCCGGCCTTTGCGCGTTATTCTCTCGGCGGCATGAATACCCTTCGCGGTTATCACAGCAGAACATTCGAGGGGAGCGACGTAATTTTGGGCAACGTGGAACTTCGCGTTCCGGTGCAGAAGAATTTCGAGCTTGTAGGTTTTTATGACGTCGGCAACGCGGCTGATAACATGAAATGGGACAAACTCTATGATAACTGGGGTATAGGGATCAGAGTGAAGACCCCAATGGGACAGATTCGCCTTGACTACGCTATGGGCGGGGATGAGAGCAGAACTTATTTTGGATTTGGTCAGATGTTCTAAACTTTATAAAAGGGCTGCGTCGGCTGTTTTGCTGGCGGCAGCTCTTTTTTTGACTCAAAACAACGGCGCGGCCGCCCTTACAATCAACATAACCCCGTCTTGGCTTGAGCCTCACGCTTTGCGCGGACTTTTGGTCGTATGGGAGAAAATCCCGCCCGGGGTCTCGCGTTTCAACACTCTTTCTATTGTGGCAAAACAGCTTTTCGAGGGCTATGACGTGCGGATTGACGGCGGCGCGCCAAACGAAGAAAACGCGCCCCTCGTCACTTTGACGCCGCGCGACGCCGCGGAGTGGAGCGTGAGTTTGGCCGAGCCGACCCTGCGCGGGGAGGCGTCTTTGTGGTTTGGGAAAGACATCGAAGGATTGGACGAGGAGATAGTTCCCCTCTTGAAAAATTTGCCAATAGAGGCTCTTGCCTGGGCGGACTCCGCGCTGAACGAGCGCGTCGCGCAGATTCTGGAACGCCGCGTCCCCGGGTGGAGTTTCTCTCTTGTCGTGCGCGTAAACGACGCCTCTCAGACTCTGCAAATATCTTTCCACGCTTCGCAACCGTTGGTTTTAGCGGTCACTCCGAATCTTTTTTCGTCCACGTTGCCGGTTATGTTTCAGTCGGACTTGACGGCCAAGCTGATTCCCGGCATGTCGCCCATTATAGGCCTGCCGGTGGCCTGGATAGCCAAGCACCGCGGCGAAGTGGAGAAAATGGCGCGGGATTTTTTGGAGGACCGTAACTCAGTGTCGAACACCCGCTCTCAGGTGGAGATAGCTTTCGCGCCCGCGCAAATCTCGGAAATAGACGCGCTGATAAACAGCCAGCGTTTTTCTTTGCAGATATGGCTCGCTGGGTATGCCGGGATAAAAGGCCGTCACCCCGAGCTTGGGATGACGGCCGGGCTTAACACAAACCGCTGGACGGGCGTCGACTTAGAGGTTTACAACGAGCTTTTAGTCGACGCCGGCGATTTTGAACTGACGGACCGCCTTGGGTTTCGTTTCCCGCTTCTGCGGGGACTTGTGCGCTTGGGCGCGGAGGTGGAATGGCCGGACGGCGATATATGGTATCGTGTCTGGCTCGACACGAACCGCATGAAACGCCCTTACCTTTGGTGGCGATGGAAAGCGGGACAAGACCACAACGCGGCGCTTGGGTATCGCTTAAATGAGCGTATCTCCGTAGAAATACATTATGACAGCCGCTATAAGAATAAAATAGGCTTAAAGGGGATACTGTCATTATAGGGGGAGTTTGCGTGGAAAAAAATTTCAGCGTCACTTTGACGGAGATTGGAGAAAAACTTGGGCTTGACGTAATCGGGGACGGCTCTAAGATAGTCAACGGCGTATCCGCGCCGGAGGACGCAAGCCCGGACAAGCTCTGCGTTATATGGGATACTAAGAACGCGAATTTAGATAACGCTATTCCTGTTATAGGAAGACACGACTTCTTTGACGATTCCGGGAGAACCGGCCTCGCGAGCGCCGATCCCCGCGCCGCGCTCCCAGGGCTGTTGTCGCTCTTCGCCTGGCAGCCTGAGCGTCAATCGGGCGTTCACCCCTCCGCCGTCGTTTCGCCTCACGCTACGGTGTCGCCCGAGGCTTGGGTTGGGCCTATGTGCGTGGTGGAGAATGAGGCGGTCATAGAAGCTCACGCGCGGCTCGACGCGGGGGTTTATGTCGGTTCTGGCGCCGTTGTCGGAGCTAGAACCGTTATCGAGGCCCAAGCCGTCCTGATGTACGGAACGCGCGTAGGCGAAAATTGTCTGCTTCACGCGCACTGCGTCCTCGGTTGCGACGGGTTCGGTTTTATCCCGACGGTCTGTCCGGACTCCCCGTCAGGGCGCAAAATAATAAAGATTCCGCAAGTCGGAAACGTAATCGTAGAGGACAACGTTGAGATAGGGGCGTTCACCGCCATAGACAGGGGCGCTATAGGGGATACTATAATAGGGAGCGGAACAAAGATAGCCAATCACGTGCAGATAGGGCACAGCGTCAAGATAGGCAGGGATTGCATAATCTGTTCCATGAGCGGTATCGGCGGCAGTTCCGTAGTAGAGGACGGCGTGACTGTTTCGGTACAGGTGGGAATAAACGACCATGTGCGTATAGGTAAGGGGGCGTTGTTGGGCGGCAGAACGGGAGCCGCCAATGACGTTGCGCCAAACGCCGTTGTGTCCGGCTTTCCGGCGCGTCCTCATAACGAGGCCAGAAAAGCCTTGGTCTTGGCGGCGCGCTTGCCGGATATTTACGAACGCGTCAAAAGTTTGGAACGTGTCATAACAAAAACAACAGGCGGCAAGGAGAAAAAATGAAATTTCGTACGCTTACGCAATCTATTTCGCGTACCGGAAAGGGATTGCACTCCGGACGCGAATGCCGGCTTTTGATAGAGCCATCGAACGACGCTCTCACTCTTGGCGTGGACGGGGAATATTGCGCGCTGTCCGAGCTTTCATTGAGCGGCGGCGCGCGTGGGAGCGACTTGTCTTTCCCCGCGGGCGCGCCTCGCGTCCGCACTTGCGAGCATGTCCTGTCAGCTCTCTCGGGTCTTGGCGTTTGGCGCGCGCGTATCTCGCTTAGAGGCGCGGATAACAAAAATCTCGAAATGCCGGGGCTTGACGGCTGCGCGCAGGATTTAGCCAAAGAAATATGGGAAAAGTCAGAGCCGACGGACGACGCGCCCGCTCCGCTACGTCTCTCGTCCCCCGTCAACGTGGGAGACGAGTCGCGTTTCGTCGTGGCTCTGCCGTCTGATTCTTTTCACGTAACATACGTTATAGACTACGACGCCGCGCCGATAGGCAGTCAGATCTTGGACTGGGATGGTGAGGATTATCTCGAAAAACTCGCGAGCGCGCGTACGTTTGCGCTCAGGCGCGATATTGAGGCTTTACAGGCCGCCGGTCTGGCCTTGGGCGCGTCGCTCGATAACGCCATACTCGTTAATGAGGACAGCGTAGAGACGACGGGGGGCTTGCGCTTTTCTGACGAATTTGCGCGGCATAAGACGCTCGATCTAATAGGAGACCTGACCTGTCTGGGACGCCCCTTGACGGCTCATGTCGTGGCAGTCCGGGCGGGGCACGCGTTGCATCTTCAGCTTGTGGAAAGACTACGTTCGCTTTGGAGGGTATAAAATTGAACGCTCAAATGGATATTTTGGAAATCATGAAGGCTTTGCGCCATCGTTATCCTCTTTTGATGGTAGACCGCATAGTCGAGTGTGATGAAAATCACGTCGTCGGTTTCAAAAACGTAACCATAAACGAGCCTTTCTTTCAGGGGCATTTCCCGGGAGATCCCATCATGCCCGGGGTTTTGGTGTTGGAGTCAATGGGGCAGGTAGCCTCCATAATGGTGGCTGTGCGCCTCGGACAGGAGCAGGAGGGGAAAATAGCTTTCCTGACCGGCGTGGATAAAGCGCATTTCAGAAGACCGGTGCGACCAGGGGACAAGTTAGTCACAAAAGCTGAACTTATCAAGCTCAGAGGCTTCGCGGGCAAGGTCAAAGTCAAGGGTTACGTCGACGACGCGGTGGTGGCGGACGGCGAGTTCACCTTTATGGTAGGCTCGACGCTCGTAAACAAAGACGAACAACTTTCTTCGGATGGAGAGGAGGGGGATGGCGAATGAACGCCGCCATTCATCCAACAGCCATTATCTCAAAAAACGCGGAAATTGGGGACGGAGTCGTCATAGGTCCATACTGCGTAGTGGAGGGACACGCTTCCATAGGGGCGGGGACGGTTCTGAACGCTTTTGTCAGTGTGCATGACGGCGTCAGCATAGGCTCTAAGTGCCAAATATTCGAGTATTCGGCCATAGGCGGAGACCCTCAGGATCACGGCTACAAGGGTGAAAAATCTTATGTGCATATAGGCGACAAAAACATCATCCGTGAAAACGTCACAATAAGCCGCGCCACCGGCGAGGGCAACGAAACCGTCGTGGGCGACGGCTGTTTAATCATGGAAGGCGTACATATAGCGCACAACGTCAGATTGGGCAACCACATCACGATAGCCAACAAAGTCGGTATATCGGGGCATGTCACGGTAGACGACTACGCGGTGTTCGGCGGCTTGTCCGGAGTGCATCAGTTTGTGCGTATCGGGAGTTACTGTATGATTGGCGGGATTTACCGCGTCACTAAAGACGTCCCTCACTACACCTTAGCCGCGGGGGAGCCTCTGAGATTGACGGGTCTGAACTCCGTCGGCCTGAAACGCGCGGGCTTCCCGGACGAAACGAAGCGAGAGATTCTGTCTCTTTATCACGAGCTTTACAATAAAAAAAGACTTTTCTCGGACTCGCTGCGAGACGCCTTAGCCAAAAAAGATTCTTACGGCCCGGAAGCGCGGCGCGTACTGGAGTTTTACGAGGGCGGTAAACGCGGGGTCACTTTTTGGGGCAGGTAAAAACCGGACACAAAATAACGCAGGGGCGACCCGCCTCGGTCACCCCTGTATGTTAGCGTCTTTCGAGCAGTTTATCATACAACCCCTCGTGCAAAGCCAGCAAATTTTCGATTCTCCAAGCCTCGTCCGGTTCAGGTCTTTCCGGGCAAGGGTCGTCTACGGCCAAGATCATGGCGGCGGCGAGGGTCGCTTTGTTGCCTACGGGAT
Source organism: Synergistales bacterium (assembly GCA_025997935.1). Taxonomy (GTDB): domain Bacteria; phylum Synergistota; class Synergistia; order Synergistales; family Aminobacteriaceae; genus BNVG01. The sequence continues at coordinate 6,495 of BNVG01000093.1, forward strand.
ATAACACGCCGCGAGACGGACTTGTGATAATATCCCTTATCCCGCGCGTATCGCTCCCCAAGACCGGAATGCCAAGGCAAACCGACTCCATAGCGGCACGGTTCAGACCCTCCCGTTCAGACGGCAAGACTGTGGCCCGAGATGACAGCATCAAAAGCGGAATATCGTCCCGAACCCCGAGGAAATGCACACGCCCCCCGACGCCGAGCTTAAGGGCGAGTCGCTTCATCTGAGACTCAAGCGGCCCTGCTCCGGCCAAGGCAAGATGAAAGTTAGGCCTGCCCGTCTTAGCTAAGGCTTGTATCGCGTCCTTGTGTCGTTTGCCAGGGTTAAACTCCCCCACCATCAAGAACAGCTCGTCGTTCTTGTCCAGAGTGAGCTCCTCGTGAAGCTCTCTGACAGCCGACACGTCGACGCCATCTCTTGAGTAGCGTGAAAAATCCAAACCTATCCCGGGGAAAAGCGATATATTCTCTTTGTAAGCCACTTTGCAGGCTATAGCCATATCGTAATCCTCTTGGTTTATGACGATTGTATGGTTTGTCCAGTCACGCGCTACGCGCTCTAAGCCGGCGTAAAATACGTTTTTATAAACGCTTACCCCCTTGGCCTTATGGAAATGAAAACCGTGGGCGGTATAGACGATTTTTGGCCTCGCGGTCTCTTTGCGCAAAGCGAAACGAACCAGAAACGCTGCCACGGGCGTGTGGACGTGGACGATGTCGTACCCCTCCGTTTTCACAATTTCCCTGATTTTATCGCCGACGGTTTCGCCCGCCTCCGTCTTGAAGTTTCGCAGGGCAATCGGGTTTCGGCTAAACGGTATATCGTAGCAACTATCGAACGCTTTCGCACATTCCGGACAGTCAGTCGCCCCATTCGACATAGCGTCTACCGTCCATCCCTTTTGTCTGAAATGTCGGGCGTAAGGCAGCAAAAACGCGCGAAGCGTAGCGGCAACAGTAGTTACAATGAGTAATTTTGGCATATTATGAGCTCCTTTTTTGGCCTATCTCAAGCGATTCGTTTGCACTATAAGGCGCACTGTTATAGTAAAGCTCGTCAGGGCAAATATCGATATTGCCGCCCCAATCAATCGATATGGAATTTACTTTCACAGAGTTAAAAACGTTGACATCTTTGAGAGGCTTGAAAAAGTCATCGTCCAGATAAGGATTAACATCAAATATCCTTCTCTCACTGTTGTCAAACGTTACCAGCAGCTTATAATATTCGAGAGGCCGAACCTCGACAGGATAAAAACTATTCATGATTTACCCCTCCAGCCCTTTTATTTTTATCACTTCGCTACTTTCATTCAAAGCGATCCAAGACGCGTTTATCTCGTCCTCGCGAAGAGCGGCCCACGCCTCCACATATTTTTGCTGCTTGCGAGGCAATTCCCCGGCCAATATCTCCCCGTCTGACGCAATGGACATTTTTTGCCCAGCAAAGACCGCGTGAACATGAGGCTTATGATGCGGGCTATTGATTTCCTTGAACATATAGATCAAAATCCCAAAAAAAGCCGAAACCAGCGGCATATCGCATTCCTCCTCCCTATTTTATTACCCCTTCTTCACAACTCTCGCAG
>BNVG01000094.1 GCA_025997935.1 Synergistales bacterium
TTCCCCAGGAATCGGTAACCATTCCGGAAACCATGGACGGTATCCGGGCGGCCCTGAAAATGCAGGGTGATTCCGCCTCCGCAACGGCGGAGACCAACAAATACCTCGGCTTAGGAAAGTGGAAGAAATAAATGAAAATAGATCCCGCATTAAAAAATCTGGACAACCTGTTTCCTGCGGACTTTACGGAGGACCAAAAGGCCCGGGCGAAAACACTGTTTCTGAAAAACCTGTCCCTGGAGGCGCACCGTTTCTACGGTGGAAAGATGCAGACCGTACCCAAGTGCGGTATCGCCGGCCTTAACTGGTTCAACGTCTGGTATACCCCCGGTGTATCAAAAATATCCACTACTATCAGAGAAGATAACGACACATCATTCTCCCTCTCCAACCGGGGAAACCTGGTGGCGGTGGTATCCGACTCCACCCGCGTTCTGGGTGACGGCGACTGTACTCCTCCGGGCGGCCTGGGGGTCATGGAAGGCAAGGCCATGATCATGAAGTACTTGGGCGGGGTGGATGCTACGGCCCTCTGCGTAGATTCCCGCGGCCCTGATGGGAAGAATGATCCCGACAAGCTCATCAGTTTTGTAAAGATGGTGCAGCATTCCTTTGGGGCGATAAACCTGGAAGACATCAGCCAGCCGAACTGTTTCCGGGTATTGGACGAACTGCGGGACGCCTGCGACATTCCGGTATGGCACGACGATGCCCAGGGGACCGCCTGCATCACCCTGGCGGGCTTACTCAACGCATTAAAACTGGCGGGGAAAAAACTGTCGGACGCAAAGATAGTGTTACTGGGCGCGGGGGCGGCAAACACCACCATAGCCCGGCTTATCATGGCCGATGGGGGCGACCCTGCCAGGATGATTGTTTTTGACTCCACAGGATCACTGCACCTGGGACGGGAGGACATCAAAAAAGACAAACGGAACTACCGGAAATGGGAAATCTGCGAAAAGACCAACCCCGGACGGGCGGCAAATGAGGCGGAGGCGCTAAGAGGGGCGGACGTACTCATCGCCCTGTCCAAACCGGGCCCGGACACGGTGAAGCGGGAGTGGATTACGTCAATGGCGGCTAAATCCATCGTGTTTACCTGTGCAAACCCGGTGCCGGAGATCTGGCCCTACGCGGCCAAGGAAGCGGGCGCTTATATTGTGGCCACCGGGCGGGGGGATTTTCCCAACCAGGTGAACAACTCGGTCTGTTTTCCGGGGATACTCAAGGGCGCACTTTTAGTGCGGGCAAAGAAGATCACCGACGGCATGGCGATACGCTGCGCCCACTCCATTGCGGACTTTTCGGAGAAGCGGGGTATTGCCCCGGACAACATCATCGCGAGTATGGAAGAGACCGAAGTGTTTGCCGTGGAAGCGGCGGACGTGGCCCAGCAGGCGATCAAGGAAGGGGTTGCCCGGGTACAGCTATCCTGGGAAGAAGTCTACAACCGGGCAAAGGCGGACATTGCCGCCGCACGGTCACTGGTAGATGACATGAGGAAGATGGGGCATATCAAAGATCCCCCGGCGGAAATGCCGGAGGCGGCTTTAGCCGATGCTATAGCAGCAGTAAAAGGAGGATACTAATGAACAAATTACCTGAAAATTGTCTGTGCAAGAAATGCAAACATGGATTGGGTTGCATGTTTCTCGGCCAGAAACATGTAAAGAAATTACTTGCGGAGAATAAATGCAAGTGTGTTGACTGTAGTTTATTCAAGTCCGGCACTTGCCCGCTCATGGCCTAATGCCATGAAAATCGAAATCCCCTACCTGAAAAAAACCTTCCCCCTGGAGTTTCCCGATGAAAATCTCCTGGCGGTGGCGGAACCGAATGATTTTACGGTCACCGGAACCCCGGATCAAATTCTGGAGGGAGCCCTGAAAACCCCCTACGGGCCAAGTCTCGAAGATTTTCTCAAGGGCGGTACACGGGTTCTCATTATTATTAACGATGCTACCCGGCCTACTCCCACAGAGGCGATCCTGCGCGGATTACTCCCGGTCTTTGAGAAAACCGGAATCGGCACAGAAAATCTAACCCTCCTCGTAGCCACCGGCGCACACCGCTCTCCTACGGAGGAAGAGTACCGGCAGATCCTGGGGGCATTTTACGACAAACTCCGCAGCCTTTGCGTTCACCACGATGCCCGTAAGGATGAGGACATGGTTGATCTGGGCAGTACCCGGAACGGCACACCAATACTGCTCAACAAGCGGCTCTTTGACGCGGACCGTATCATCGCCACGGGTAGCGTGGAGCCCCATTACTTCGCGGGCTTCACCGGGGGCCGCAAGGCATTCCTTCCGGGTGTCGCAGCCTATAAGACCATCCAGGCCAACCACAAACAGGCCCTCTCCGGTGCGGCCCACTCCCTGGCCCTGGAGGGTAACCCGGTCCACGAGGACATGATGGACGCCCTTCCCCTGATCAAAGCGCCGGTATTCTCCCTTATGACCGTCCTTGATAAAACGCAGCGCCTGGCCGCCGCCACAACCGGGGACCTCTTGGCCTCCTTTTACGCCGCCGTTGAAATTGCCCGTAAAATCTTCTGCGTAAAGGTTCCCGCAAAGGCGGATATCGTGATATCGGCGGCAAAGTTCCCCATGGACATAGACCTCTACCAGTCCCAGAAGGCCATAGATAACGGCGCGGCGGCACTCAAGGATGGGGGAACCCTGATCCTGGTTTCCAGCTGCCGGGACGGTATCGGGGATGAGGCCTACGCCAATCTGCTGGCCTCCGCTAAAAGCCCGGCGGACACTATTTCGCGGATCCGCGAGGGATACAAGCTGGGGTATCACAAGGCTGCCAAGATGGCCGCCGTATCCGCCCGGGCCACGGTAAAAGCGGTGACAGAACTTCCGCCGGAACGGCTTGCGGGCATGTTCATCGAAAGCGCCCCATCCCCCCAAGCGGCCTTAGATGAAGCGCTGGAAAAAACCCGGTCCCAGGGTATCCCACTGCCCACAATACTGATCCTGCCCGATGGCTGTGTTACCGTGCCGGACCCGGAGGAGGGGTGGCGACATCTTGACATTGGTTTTAAATCCCGCTAATGTTGAAAACTGGCGTATTTGGAGCGATGTCCGAGTGGTTGAAGGAGGCGGTCTTGAAAACCGTTGTGCCGCAAGGTACCGGGGGTTCGAATCCCCCTTGCTCCGGAGGCTCGAGACCGGCAGGTTTCAGATAGGCTTGTTTGAAAGTGGTATTTTGGGATATAATTCCCATTATATAGTGATTGGTTAACTTTTGGAGCGGTGGGTGAGTGGCCGAAACCAACGGTTTGCTAAACCGTCGTACCCTAACCGGGTACCGGGGGTTCGAATCCCCCCTGCTCCGTTTTTTCGAGGTTGTAGCTCAGCTGGATAGAGCATTAGATTGCGGATCTAAAGGTCGCACGTTCGAATCGTGTCAGCCTCAGCGTGAATTGTATTGGAGCGGTGTCCGAGTGGCCGAAGGAGACGGTTTCGAAAACCGTTGAACCCGCGAGGGTTCCGGGGGTTCGAATCCCCCCTGCTCCGTAGGGCATGATTGCCTGTTGCTATTGGGTTTCTATTTTGGAGAGGTGTCCGAGTGGTTTAAGGTCCACGCTTGGAAAGCGTGCGTGCTTGAAAGAGCACCGGGGGTTCGAATCCCCCCTTCTCCGTAATGTATATGGTGTAATTTAAGAAAAAAGGGCAAAAACTACACTAGATATAGCGTGGTGGAAGCTGAAAAGACCATCTATGTATTAACCTATGTATTTTATGGGTTATGAACAATGACAAAATAGCCGAATTGCAAAGGCTATTTACCAAGCAAGAAAACGAACTACTACAAAGTTTAGCAACGATACGGAAACAGATGGCGATACTAAACGGTGAAACTCGTCTTTTCCGTTTATACATAAATACCTATACCAAAGACCCAATTTACTATGCCCATCTATTTAATGATGATGGAAAACAAACTGATGCCCGTATGTCATGCAAAACAACTGATAAAGAAAAGGCTGAACTTTTTGCCATAGAGAACAGAGAAATATTCCTACAAGAATATTACGACAAAAAGAACAAAGAAGACTTCTATAAATTACTTTCAGAATACTACACGGAAAAAAGTGATTTATTCAAAAAGGCAAGGCAAAAACGAAAACTCCGGGAAAAACAGATAAAAAAATACAATGGTTTTGTAAATAATTATTTTATCCCATTTTTGCAAGCTCGTAAAATCACTAATATAAAAAATGCTAACAGTAAAAAAGCCATAGAAGATTTTCAATTATATTGTCAGGATGAAAAACAAAATAAATTAAAGTTTTCGTTATCAGCAAAAACAATCAATAATAATATTAGTTGTGCTATTGCTCCTATTTTTAATCAAGTCCTTGAAGAAAAATCGGTTTTTGCTTTGAATATAAATATAAACCTTAGAGAGGAAGAGGGTGAGAAAAAGACCATTGGTTTAATCCCTATTCGGACTACATTTAGTATTTTGTTAAATGACCTTTTCTGGGAAAAAGGGAAAAAGAAAGATGGCAAGATGCAGTTTTTAGTTTATAAAATTAGAAATACAAAAAGATATAGACTATTCTGTCTGTTGGGAAATCTTTGTGGTTTAAGAAATAGCGAAATACTTTTGCTTCGAAAAGAAAATGTCATGTCTATAGGTAAAACATATTTTCTTAATATTGAAAACAGCAGAATAGACGGAACAGGAACAAAAACCCAGGCTGGTAAAAGGTTGATACCTTTACACCCTATTATCTATTCAAAACTTATCGAGTATATTAAAGAACACAATATAAAAGATTATATTTTCTGGGCTGGGAGCAAAACAATTAACTATACTGATTTTGTAAGAGCAAAAATAATGTTTTCTTTATTATGTGGTTATGATGAAAAATCAATAAAAGAGCATAATATCGTTTTTTATTCGTTTAGACATTTTTATAAAACGATTATTACAAATGCTTTACATGAAATTGAGTTAGTAGAATATTATATGGGACATACCAATAGAAGTGATATGAAAAAAAATTATTTACACCTCGGTAGTGTTGGAAATAAATATATTGAAGAAAATGGGCAAAAAATAATAGATGTCATAGATAATTATTACAATGATTTATTCTCCACAAAAAAGGAAAAAATAAACGGAAAAGAAAAAATGTCACATTATAGTAATTTACAAGAGCCGATTATTAAAGAAGCAATTTATACTGATCCTGCTCATTATAGAGGTGCAAAAAAATACTTAATATGGACTATACCAGACCCGGAAAAAATAATAGATGTGGAAGATTATGATGAAGATACCCAAGAAGAAAAACCAATGACTGAATAATTTGATGAGTATAATTCACCCACTATTGATATAGAAAAAGATATGATGACCAATCCTTTTTGACCATCCAATCATCCCCATCAAGAACCATACAATGTAATATCAAAATTGCCCCTAATGGCGTTTTTGATTTTTACTGCTTCATAACCAAAGCCCCCCAATCTTACGCTTACATAATAGCCATGACTAACAAAGACAAGTTTGAGCAATTTTTTGAGCATAGTGCCATCTTCCTCAGTGCCGTAGAATCCGGTGATTTTGGTCAGGACGACCTCTACAAAATACATCTGGAAATACTGAAAATAGAAGGCAAGAGACTGGAATCTGTTGAGCCTGAACTATTTACAGCAGACCAGTATCTTAATCTATGCTCCAATGCTATAGGCCAGAATAGTTTGGCCCTTGAATGGGTTGATGTATCCCGTGTAAGCATTGAAAACTACCGAAAACTCTGTTATCAGGCGGTAAAACAGAATAGTACTTCCCTCTATTTTGTGAAGAAGGAACTCTTTGAAAATAGCGAGAATGATTTAAGGGTCATTTACAATGTAGCAGTCCATCAAAACACCGATGCCCTATTCTTAATTCGAGACCAGACCCTGCCCCTCTGTCTTATGGCGGTGAAAAAGAATACTTCAGCCCTGCAATGGGTCAATCCCAATTTGTTTTCAAGAGAGGATTACACTAAAATCTGCTATTATGCTTTTTACCAGAAACAAGAATTTATCCTTCTTGAAAGGATATTCGAAAACTACCCTGATATAAAACATTTCAAAAATTATCAGGGGCTTCGGTTTGTGAATAAAGACTATTGCCTTCCCCAAGCATACAAGGAAATCTGCCTCCATGCCATCAAGTATTCGGGTGAATCCCTGCCCTTTGTCGATGAATCCCTGTGGCTGGATAGGGATTTTTGCCGGGAAGCCCTGAAACTATCCAGGGGAGCCAAGAAATATGTTAAATAGTTTTACGCTTACATAAAACACATGATGGATCAACCGATTATCGGGCTTAATAATGAACCTAACTTGTTGGCCCACGTCATTGCCATCTACAAGGTCTTGCAACAAGAGAATGGAATGGAAGCACTTAAAACAGACTCCCCCGATGTTCAGATTCTGGTTGAAAAACTTCATATCTCACCTATTCAGGCTGTCCTATTTTCCATCGTGCTGAACATACAAAATGACAAGTCTGTTTCCATTGGAGACATAGCAAAAAGCATCAAAACCCCCTCACTTATGATTTTACAATACCAGAAGGACTTTGATTCATTGGTAGAGAAGAGGCTTTTTCGGGTTTATCAGGGGTATCCGGGAAGAACCACCTCCTATACAGCCATTGGGGAGAATACCTTAAAGACCTACCGGGTTCCCAAGGATGTAATTGAAGCATTAACGCATAATGAGGAATGGAAACCACAACAACGTAAAGACTTAACCTTTGAAGATTTCTTCGGGGTATTAGATGACCTTTTTGAACAGCGGATTAATGAAACCATTATTTTTGACACATTGAAGTTTGAGATTTCCCATCTCTTAATCGAAAATCCTCACCTTGAGTTTGTCGAGAAGGTAAAGGCTTTCGGACTTGGTGATGATGATTGGATGCTGTTACTTATTATCTGCAATCAGATAGTAGATGAAGATCAGAATGTATCATACCAGACAATAAATAGTATTTTTGATACTCGGGGTCATGGAATACGGATATGGAAACGACTTGTTAATGAAAAAACGAAACTTCAAGAATTGTCCTTAATTGAAAATGCAAATTATGAAGGGTTTGGTGATAGTCAATTTTTTACCCTTACAGAAAAGACAAAAGATGACCTGCTCGGGGAGATTTCAACCATAAGCCTTATGGTAAAGAAACCAAAGGGATGGATTTCTTTTAAGGATATTAAGCCCAAGGAACTTATCTATAATGAATCCGAAAGGGAAAAAATTTACAGGCTTCAGAAATTATTGGATAAAGACCAGTTTCAAAATGTCCGGGATCGTCTTGAAGCAAACAATATGAGACTTGGTTTTGCTTGCCTTTTTAGTGGAGAACCTGGAGTTGGAAAAACGGAACAAGTATTACAGATTGCTCGGCTTACTGAAAGGGATGTCATTAAAGTTGATATTTCAGAAACTAAAACAAAATGGTTCGGGGAAAGTGAGAAGCGTATAAAAGAAGTTTTTGACCGATACCGTAGCCTTGTTAAGTCTGCAATGAATAACAATGAGAATATTCCTATTTTGTTCTTCAATGAGGCTGATGGGATATTCAGTAAGAGACAGGTCATCAATGGAGAAAGGACAGGCCCGGCACAGACTGAAAATGCAATTCAAAACATCATACTGGATGAACTGGAAAATCTTGAAGGTATTCTTATAGCAACCACTAACCTGACTATCAATCTTGATGATGCTTTTGAACGAAGGTTTTTATACAAGATAGAGTTTTCCAAGCCGGATACAGAAAGCCGGAAAGCCATTTGGGAATCAATGATTGGGGAACTCTCTGATAATGACGCTGGTATTCTTGCAGATACATTCCAATTTTCTGGGGGACAGATTGAGAACATAGCCCGGAAAAGGGCTATTGATATGATACTCACAGGCAGAACACCAGCATTGGAAGATATGATGTCCATGTGCCGGGATGAAAAACTGGTAAAAGACACCAGCAAGA
>BNVG01000095.1 GCA_025997935.1 Synergistales bacterium
CGCTTCGATATGGTCAGCGTATGTCTCGTTTATAATAATGATGGTGTCCGAGTGGAGGCGACGTAACTTCTTCGATACGTTTTCCGTGTTGGGATAATCAACAGTGCTACCTAACGGGTGATTTGTACCAAACAGACCGTTGATGAATTGAATTACTGCTACGCTTGACAATCGTATCAACTGCTTTAAGATTAAGTCGAATATTTGAGCCGTATCGCGTTCTTGTTTTTTGCCTGATTTTTTCGCCACTGCAAGATTGTCCTCCCGCTTTAGCTAACCGCTTCACCTAACCATATCGCTATTCTATAGCAAAAAGTGAAACGTATCAACTTGGATTGGTGTTTTGCGTTATATCTGTGGTCATGTTGATGATACGTTTTCAGCCTGGAGGCCTGCTTGGCGAGGGGAGTTTCGTCCGTGGAGCGCTGAAAAGCCTATGTGATCGCGGAGGCGCCGTCGATGCCTGAGACGCTATTCACCATAAAATCTATCCGTACATTTTAGCGGCTTAAAAGCCGTTGACAACGTGAGTTTTGAGTTGCGTAACAGTCCGTGCCTCTCGCTCATAAGCTAATAGGGCAGGATAAGGTCGTGGCGTTTATGACCGGTTCGTACAGTATGCCCACCCGCGCGGTCGCGCCTATATTCGACGAGGAGGGCATACCGCTCGTCACGAGCGACAACGACTTCGGTCAGACGTTGAGCCAGGGCTTCAACGAGTATCTCAAAAAGGTGGGCCGCGAAGGCGACCTCGTCCTGCACCAGACCTATCCCGGGAGTGAAAAGGACTTCAAAGCGTATCTCTCTAAACTTAGAGACACGACCCCGGACGTGGTATTTTTCAGCGGTTACTACTTCCAGACCGGCTCGGCTTTGAAACAGACCCAAGAGATGGGTATAAAAAGCATACAGTTCAGTGCGCGACGCCATCGCGGCGACGAAGAACTACGACGGCCTCACAGGCGTCATCAGCGGCTTCAATCCCGTGGGCGAAGTTTTGAAGCCGGTACAGCTTCAGGAGATAAAGGGCGGCAAATTCCATTACTTTGGGATAGTCACCGACGCGGAACTGATAAAGCCGTAAAGGGCGCAAAAGCCGTTAGCCGCCAAACCTATACCCGGCTCCGTGAACGGTGTGCAGGAAGCGAGGGTTGGCGGGGTCGCCTTCTATCTTCTGGCGCAGACGCGCTATATGCTGATCGATAGAGCGGGTGGTTATGTCGCAGTCGACGCCCCAGACGGTTTCCAGCAGGGTTTCGCGGGAGACGACTTTGCTCTCGTTCATCGCCAGAAAACGCAGAAGCTCCGCCTCTTTTGGCGTCAACGAAAAGGAGGCGGCCCCTTTGCGGCCCGTCATGCTGTCGAAATCGACGCTCGTATCGTCACAAAGACGCAGCCGGGAAAGATGTCGCGGACGCGCGCCTTTTTTGGCCAGCGCGCCTCTGCGCAGGGCAGAGCGGACGCGCGCCAGAAGCTCCGCCATACTGAAAGGCTTGACGATGTAGTCGTCCGCGCCAAGCTCTAAGCCGATAACCTTGTCTATCTCTTCACCTTTAGCGGTGAGCATCAAAACCGGCGTCGCCGAATCAACCGCGCGAATGGCGCGGCATACGTCATAACCGTTCATCTCAGGCATCATTACGTCTAAAAGCACGAGGTCGGGAGAGAGGCTCCGAAACCGCTCGAGGGCCGAAGCTCCGTCTATGGCCGTTTCCACGGCGTAGCCCTCTATGGTCAGCAAATCGGCTACGCCGGCCAGAATCGCCGGGTCGTCCTCAGCCACCAAAATCAGATTATTGAGACCGTTCATTTTCGTCCTCTTCGTCCTCCTCTTTGGGGTTCGTGAACAGCGGAAGCCGCAGGGAAAAAAGGCTTCCCCCTCCAGGACGCGGCGCGTAAGTGACGTCGCCGCCGTGCCTATGGGCTATCTTCCGGGCTATGGCGAGCCCCAATCCAGCCCCGCTCTTTGACGCGGACAGGGAGTCGTCGGCCCTGAAAAACTCGCGAAATATCCTGTCCGTAAAGCGCGGCTCGACGCCGATTCCACGGTCGGCGACCTCCAAGACGGCCATTTTGCCTTCGACTCCGCACGAAAGCCGTATCTCACGGATTCGGTTAGAGTATTTTTCCGCGTTCGACAGGAGGTTCATAATTACCTGCCTGAGCGCCTCCCGGTTTCCCCATACGTCAAGCGCGCCACCTGACTCGTCACACTCCAAGACCATCGCAAACCCGCTTTTTTCAAGATGCGGCTTGAGTTGTTCTGCCGTATCCCTCGCTAATTCCGACAACGATAGAGGCTGCATGGGATAATTTTCCTTCTCGCGTTTTGAGGCCGCGAGTACGTTGTCTATGAGTCTCGCCAATCGGTCGACCTCGGACATCATCGTGCGCAGATACTCGCGGCGCTTCTCCTCGTTCCCCTGCTTACCCGAAAGCAGGAGCTCGGCGAAAAGCCTGATGGAGGTCAGGGGCGTTTTCAGCTCGTGCGACACGTTGGCCACGAACGTCGTTTTCTGAGCGGCGACGCGCATCTCAGAGCCCAAAATCCAGAGAACGGCCACGCTCCCTACGACAATAACAAAGAAGAGCGCCGCCACCAAGACCCAGACGGCAAGAGTCGCGAAACGGACGCGGGAGGTCAGAGCGGCGGGGTTCGCGAGCCACACGCCCACCTCCCAGCGCGGCAGGAGCGGAGATATTTCACGCGCCACGAAAGGACGCCGCCACTCCGGCGCAACGACGGAAGGCGGCGCGACAAGAGGCTCTCCCATGTCGTCGAGGACGGTGAGGATACGCGCCTCGGACAGAACCGCGGGGAGAACGTCCGCGATACGCCCGCGCAGCGCGTCCATGCGAACGGAGCATCCGACGATTTCAGAGCCCGCGACGGCGCGCTTCGTCCAGAACAACAGCTCAAGTCCGCGACCCGACATGCGAGGCAGAATACCCCCATCCGACTCATTCAACAGCTCAGCAAAGAAGCGGCTTCGGGAGACGATCCCCGACCGCTCGTCCAGCGCCGCAGGAGACTGTTCGGCGATTTGCGCGGTGTTACGCATAGAGATCTCGAACCCCTCCTGATGAGCCTTGGAATAGGCCTTGTTGAGGGTCTCGGAATCCGTGAGGACGCCGCTTTTCTCGATCTGCATGGCAATTCCGTCGGCAATTCCGTTGGCCATATCGGGGAGTTTTGGCGCGGCGGCCGGCGCGGGTATTGGCAACTGCATTTCTTTCCTGTAAACCCGCGTGATATGGTCATACACAGGTAAGCTCTCGCCGCCCTGCAGGAACGCCCCGAACGACGCCATAAAATCTTTGTTTTCCGACGCCTCCGGCAAAACAAGTCCGTCCCTAACGACAAAAGGTACGCCGACAAGCGGCGCGCGTTTCTGGTCTTTTCGGGCAAAGGCGGCGTATAGCTCGGACGCCACATCGTTCATAAGCTCCTCCACCTTGCCGGCGGCGAGGTCGGCCTCGGCCAAAAGCGTTTCCTCCAAGCGGCGCTCCACATACAGAGATTCCCTGTCCGCGGCGCGCAAAGCCAAAAAACCAAGGGCGACGCTCGGAACGAGCACCGCCAATATAAATATCGAAAACAGCAAAAAAGGAACCGTTCTGGAGTTATTCTTCATATCCTATATTCTAATCTTTTTCTAATCTTTTTTGCTCTCCGAAACCGGGGTTTGTTGATTTTTTTGCGTATAGGCCTTGTTAAGGGTCTCTTTTCGACTCTCGGAAGACATACGGCCTCGCTCGTTCAGGCCGTCCGCCATAGACTCGAACTCCTTCGCTTCAGCCGACAGCGCGGGAGCGGACGCGCCGGCGGACGGGGCAAATTGTTTCAGAGCCTCCGCGCGTTCCCTGAGAACCTGAACGGCCTCAGCGGCGCGCCCCTCGTCCGCGAGCCGCACTACTTCCTCGCGAAGTTCCACGTTATGGGCTACCTCGGCCTGCGAAACAATCTCAGGGTCGCGGTTTTTAGCCACCTCCCGCTCGTCCTTCGTGAACGACAGGGTAAGCGGAACCTCGCGCACAACCAGCTCGCCCGTCGCGGCGTCCACGTACTCCAATCTGACCGTCGCCGCGTCAAAAGCCTCGGCGGACTCCGTTTCGGTAATCTCAATCTCGAACATGGCGTACTTTTCCGCGCGGTAAAGGTTGTCGATAGACACCGTAATGGAGTCTCCGCCGTCGCCGTCGTGTCCGGAAGCGGAGCGGCCGATGACCCTAACCGGACGCGCGCCCCCGCCGCACTTGAGGGTGACGCGCGTTTTTCGGGCCGTGAGCGTTACGGCGTCATTTATGTCAGCCGCAAATATCTCGCTGAGCTGGTCAGCGTGACGGGCAAAATAGGCGTTTCCTCCGCTTTCCGACGCGAGGGCGGTCATGAGGTCCTCGTTGTAGTCCAGGCCAAGCCCGATGGTCGTGATGGTCATTCCCTGCCGAGCTAACCTCCGAGCGAGGCGCGAGAGCTCGTAAGTCGTGGACGGCCCGACGTTTGCTATGCCGTCTGAGAGCAAAATGACGCGCGGGACGTAGCCGTCTTTTATAAACGGCTCGATTTGCTCGGCGCCGGTCTCCACGCCGTCATAAAGAGCGGTTGACCCGCCCGGAGAGACGCGCGATATGACGCGGGCAAAAACATCCTGGTCCGACGCGGCCCTCGCCGAAACCGCCACGCTTGCCTCCGAGTCATAAACGACCACCGCCGCTACGTCACGGTCGGTCAGCATCCTAAGCGCCTCCACGGCCCCCAGCTTCGCGTTCTCCATCTTGCCGTCCGACGCCATCGACCCCGACTTGTCGAGCGCCAGCGCAACCGCCAGAGGAACGCGCCGTTCCCGGACGGTTTTGTCCGTGGCGTTCCCGTCGGGCCGAACCCGCGCTCTTACAATAACGCGCTGCCCCTTTTGAGCCTTGACGACGGGCGTGTCCGCCCCCACCTCGAAAACCACGCCCGCGCATGAGACGCGAGCCGCCCCCAAAATACATACCGCAATAGCGACTGCCGCAAAAGCCAAATTTGTTTTACGCGACATCTCAACCACCTCCTGGAAGAGCATGATACGGGGCGCGGCGTTGGAAAGTGTCACAGAGCCGTCAATAAAATGTCACGAAAATGTAAAAACACGACCTAACCCGAGGATACATGTCTACGAGGCTAACAACTCGGTGACGTACTCGCGAACAAAATCTAAAAAATTCTATCATTGCAAATGTCGGCTAAAATGTTAAAATTACTGCAAGAGGATGAAATATCATGCAGGATGTCATAATGTTCAACCGAGAAAGGCTCGCTGCCAATGAAGAAACTAAAAATCTACTTGGATACATCCGTCATAAGTCATCTTCAACACGAAGACGCGCCGGAGAAGATGAGATATACTCTGTTGTTTTGGGATGAACTCAAAATAGGCAAATATGGGGTCGTTATTTCCGATTTGACGCTCAGAGAAGTAAGACGCTGCCCTCAGCCCAAACAAGTAGATATGCTTAATTACTTAGAAGAGATTGAATATAGCGTGCTGCGCGACTCTGACGAAGTTAAAGCCTTAGCCGAGGAATATATCGAAAACGGCGTTTTGACACGGAAAAATGAAAACGATTGTATGCACATAGCCCTTGCCACAATAGGCGACTGTGATGTAATCGTATCGTGGAACTTTAAGCATATGGTGCGACTAAAAACAATTCAAGGCGTCAGAGTGACGAACGCTAAGAATGGATACTTCAAGCCAATAGACATAGTACAGCCAGCCATGATGGGAGATGTTACACAATGAAAGAGCCGGAAATCAGCCCTGACTTCACTATTGAGGATATACACAAAATCCGGGAATATGACGCGGAAAGACGCAGGATTATAGGCGACGAGGCCTATTGGGCTGAGGTGCGCGCTGATTCATTGTATGTGCAGGAAAAAATCAAAGAGATACGAGAAAAGAAGCGCCTCGCTCAAAACGCTGCCGGTATCGGTAAAGCCGTATAAGCAAACCAATAAGCCGCTTCACGGACTCGAACCGCCCATCCTTACAATAGCGGTAAGCGAAAACATCGTTTTTCGTCAACAGGCCTTTTTGCAATTATCTTTGCGTCAACAGCGTCCGCTCTTTTGTGCTATAGTCAAAGGAGTGTACTTTGAAAATATCCATAGGTTACGTAGTCAAAAGGAGAAATTATGAGACACAAATATTTTATGATATTTTGCGTAGTAAGCCTATTATTGCTACAAGCGTGTTCCCTACAAAAATCTCAAGCGGAACCCACCGCAGGTACTTCTAATCCAATATCATCAACAACTGAGCCAACTATGCCGCAAGCGCAGACGCAAACCTCCGCTCCTAAGGAGACGCCTATTCCCTTGAGCGAGCTTATTTCTGCTGAGGATTTAGCCGCGTATTTTGATGAATACCCAAACGCTGTAATGCTGTTGAGCGACGGTGTTTCTCAAATTGTCTTCAACGAGCCGTTTTCAACACGGCGTTTTTCACCCTATTCCACATTCAAAATTTGCAATTCGTTAATCGCTCTGGAAGAAAGAGTTGTTAGCGTTGATGACTCGCTACGCCGATGGGATGGCACAGAGCACAGTCGGCAAGAGTTAAGACAAGACCAAAATATGGCTTCCGCGATTAAATACTCAGCTGTGTGGTACTACCAGCAACTGGCGAGAGAAGTTGGGGGAACCGCTATGCGAGCTCGTCTTAATGCTGTAGGCTATGGCAATATGGATATTTCGGGTGGCATAGATAAATTTTGGTTAGATTCGTCGCTTCTTATCTCTCCCCAAGAGCAATTGGATTTCATTATTCGTCTCTATCGTAATGAATTGCCGTTTTCACGAGGCAATATGGAATATGTGAAATCAATCTTGCGTCAAGAGGCCTATCCAATTGACATCTACGGTAAAACAGGTTCTTCGGGCGATGGAAACGGTTGGTTTGTCGGCTATACTTTGCTAAATAAAAAACCCTATTTTTTCTCCGTTTATATCGAAGGAGAGGGCGTGAGCGGTGCATTGGCACGCGATAAAATAGCCGAGATTCTCAGTAAATTTTTGAACAAATGAGATATAGTTGCCATTTCTAAATTCGCAAGACAAATCGAGGAGGGAGGAAAGTCGAAAAAGCGCTTGAAATAGAGGTTATTTTATCCGGCGCATTGATGTTTGTTCTTTATTTCCGCCTTGTAATAGCTGATTTTTTTGTCAAGATTTTCAAGATGTTCCTGCATGGCGACAATCTTTTCTTTCAGAACGGCCCGGTGATGTATTAGCATTTCCATCCGTTCCTCCAAAGTGTCGTCGCCTTGCGCCCTAAGTCCCGCGTATTTTTGTATTTCCTTGATAGGCATATCCGTATCTTTCAGACGTTTGATGAACTGTATCCATAATATATCGCCGTCGGAATAGCGGCGTCTGCCGTTTTCTTTGCGCTCTGGAATGATTAAATTTTCTTTCTCATAATACCGTAGGGTATGAATACCCATTCCCGTGATTGATGAAAATTCACCGATAGCGTATCCCATGAAAATTCCTCCCAAAAAATGCTTGACTTAGAGTTAGCTCTACATTGTATTCTTTTATCGTACCAAATAAAAGGAGGTTTCACAATGGAAAACACACGCTTTCAGAAAGGGACGGACAGGCTGAACGAGGTAGACGGCAGCGCGGGGCAAAACGTTATTGCTTCATTGAAGACAATAGCGCCGGATTTGGGTAAATACATCATTGAATTTACCTTTGGGGACATTTACTGCCGGGAGGGGCTTTCTTTACAGGAAAGAGAGCTTATAACCATTGCAAGTTTGTTGACGGCGGGAGGTTGTGAGCCGCAATTGGCGGTTCACATTAACGGATCATTGAATGTGGGATAGGGTGAAAAACGCCGTGTTGAAAACGGCTCGTTGAAGACAATTTGAGAAACACCGTCGCTCAACAGCATTACAGCGTTTGGGTATTCATCAAAATACGCGGCTAAATCCTCAGCAGAA
>BNVG01000096.1 GCA_025997935.1 Synergistales bacterium
GGGCGGCCCCGTGATAGGGCTGCTTATAGGAATGCTGATTATGAACAGTATTCCGGTGGGACAGGAATTTCTCAAGGGGGCGAAGTTCGCTTCAAAGACGATTCTGAGCGTAGCCATCGTCCTTGTGGGCGGTACGCTGGACATACACAAAGTCATGGGGACCGGAGGGGCCGCGCTTCCCATGCTGATAATCAACATCTGTATCGCGCTTGGCGTATCCGTAGCCGTCGGCAAAAAGATGAAGGTAAGCTCCGATACCGCCGTCCTTATAGGGAGCGGCACGGCTATCTGCGGAGGCACGGCCATAGCGACGGCCGCGTCGATAATCCGCGCGCCTGAAGAGGACATCGCTTACGCGATGGCGGCTATCTTTTTCTTCGACATATTAGGGGCTTTGGCGTACCCGTATATAGCCGTGGGAGTCGGAATGACGGACGTTCAGATGGGGTTTCTGGTGGGGGGTACGGTTAATGACCTTTCGAGTGTAACGGCGGCTGAGGCCACCTTCAACGCTCTCACTGGGCAAAATCTGAACATAGCGCTCACCGTGAAACTGGCCCGGACGACTTTGCTTATCCTGCTGTCGATGGTTCTGTCAGCGGTAGTGATGAGCCGACGCGCGACGGAGGAAAAATCGGGCGTCTCCATAGCCGTGGCGCTACGCAGAAGCGTTCCGTGGGTTATGGTCTATTTTCTCATAATGGCGACGTTGAACTCAGTCGGCCTGTTCGAGTGGCTCTCGGCCGCCGTGACGGGAAGCTCCGGGAGTTTAGGCCGGTATCTCAGCCTCATTTGCAAATTTCTGACGACCGTCGCGCTCTGCGGCGTGGGGTTCAAGATAAAGTTTCGCGACCTGCTGACGAAGGGGTTGAAACCCGTGATTCTCGGCGGCGTCGCGTGGCTGTCGATAACGCTTTTCACTTTATTCTACATATATATTATCCGCGCTTGACGAACGGGGCGGCTACGCGATTTTTATTTTTGAACAAAGTTTCATAAAATCTCCAATAAGTGAAAAAAAGTTCTTGACATCATGAACCATGCGAGTTAGACTAACGCTTTGGTTCGAATAAATTTGTATAAATTCACTTGGGGGAGAGGGATTAATAATGAAAAAACTTTTTTGTTTTTGCAAGGTGGCTTTAATATCTCTTTGCGGAATACTTTTCGCGCTGTCATTTTTGGACTGCGGCAAAACGGCGGCCTTCTGCGCGGACGGCGGTATCGGACTTTTGACTCCGGGGGTTTTGAAGGTCGGGGTGGAGATAGGCTATCCGCCGTTTGAGTTTTTTGACGACGACGGGACGACTCCCATAGGCTTGGACATCGACCTCGGCAAAGCCATAACGAAAAAGCTCGGCGTCGCTCTTACGCATGAGGACACGGCGTGGGACGCTATTTTTGCGGGCCTCGGCATAGACAAATACGACTGCGTCATCTCCGCCGCGACGATCAACGCGGATCGCGCGAAAATAGTTGATTTTACGACCCCCTACATAGAGAACTGGATGTCTATCGTCGTTAAAAAGGGCGGCAAGGAAATCAAAAGCGTGAAGGAATTAGAGGGGCTTTCCGTCGGCTTTCAGGGGGCTACGACGGCGGACGAGTATTTGGCGAAACAGATAGAGACCGGCGTCGTTTCGTGCAAGGTGAACTCCTACGACAAAGTTCTTCAGTGCTTTGACGATCTGAGGCTCGGGCGTATCGACGCCGTTATCTGCGACAGCACCGTCTCGGAAGGTTACACGGCCAAGGAGCCTGACAATTTCGCGATAACCTGGCATCAGTCGACCGAAAAGGGCGAGGAGGCCGAGGTCTTCGGAATAGCGGTCAAGAAGGGCAACGCAAAGCTACTGGACGCGCTCAACAAAGCCCTGCAAGAGCTTAAAGACAGCGGCGAATTAGATAAAATTATAAAGAACTGGCTTTGATTTATTAGCGCGTTATTAGCGCAGGAGCGAACGCGTTTCGCATTTGCGAATTTTATTCTTGACGGCGGAGGCGATGAAATGACAAAAAAGACACGGAATATTCTTGTGATTATCGCGGCTGTTGCCGCCGTTTTTGTCTGGCTCGCCGCCGCCAAGCCGAGCCGAGACGAGATGACGCGGAGCCTCTCGCAACAGCTCATATCGGACGCGGGTAGCAGATACAGCGAGACTTATTATGACTATATGGTTTTCAGCGTAATCAGGGGAAGGAACGTCAAGACCGCCGTCAACGATACTTACATAGGGATTGCCGGAACTGTGGCGGCTATTAACGAGGGGTTCCCGGAAAAAATCGCCGACGTTCTGTTCTGGATTCCGCGACTTTTATCGGGAACCGCTGTAACCATATCGCTGACGATAGTCTCGGTTTTCGCCGGGCTGTTCGGAGGAGTTCTCCTCGCGTTCGGCAAAATGTCCAAAAAAAAGATACTGAACAGAATATGCGGATGCTATATATTTTTCTTTCGCGGTACGCCGTTGCTTATGCAGCTTTTCTTTATTTATTACGGTCTGCCGCAAATCAGCGTGGAACTCACGATAAACAACAAATTCCTCGCCGCGTTTATAGCGTTCAGCCTGAACTCGGCGGCTTATTGCGCCGAATATATACGCGCCGCGCTTCAGTCAATAGACAAGGGACAGTTCGAGGCCTCAAAGGCGCTGGGGTTTGGCTACGCGCAGACAATGTTACTCGTTATCATCCCGCAGTCCATCCGCCGCATGATTCCGTCCATATCAAACGAATTTATCATGATACTGAAGGACGCGTCCTTGGTTTCCATAATCGCGCTGTCCGATCTGTCCCACGCCACGCGTTCTATTTCGAGTTCGACGGGCACGGCTTTGGTGTACATTCCGGCGATGATAATCTACTTGATAATCACGGCGTTTTTTACGTTTATTTTCAACCGGCTCGAAAAACGCTTTTCAATTTATCAGTGAGGCGGGTGAGAAAAAATGGCGTTAATAAGGACGGAAAAATTATGCAAGAGCTTCGACACCACGCCGGTGCTTAAAGATATAGATTTGTCGGTAGAGCAGGGCGAGGTCGTCTGCCTTATCGGGCCGTCGGGCGCGGGGAAATCGACTTTTTTGCGTTCCCTGAACCAGTTGGAGAAGATAACGAGCGGGAAAATATTCATAGACGAAGAGCTTTTCCTGCACCGGGAAGCGAACGTCACCGTCTCGCGCGCGGAACAGTCGGAATATAAAAGACTGCTTTTGGAGATGGGCATGGTTTTTCAGTCCTTTAACCTCTTCCCCCACAAAACCGCCATCGAAAACGTGGCCTTAGCTCCCATATACGTCAAAAAAACCCCAAGAGCGGAGGCAAGAGACAAGGCGCGCGAGCTTCTCGCGAAAGTCGGTTTGGCCGAAAAAGAAAACGAGTTTCCATCTCACCTTTCGGGCGGGCAGCAGCAGCGCGTCGCGATTGCGCGCGCCCTCGCCATGAACCCCAAGATAATGCTTTTCGACGAGCCGACGAGCGCTCTCGACCCTGAATTAGTCGGCGAGGTGCTGACGGTGATGAGGGGTCTCGCGGAGAATGGCATGACTATGCTTGTCGTCACCCATGAAATGACTTTCGCCAGGGAAGCGGCGAGCCGTGTGATTTTTATGTGCGACGGAACAGTCGCAGAGCAGGCGGAGCCATCCAAAATATTCACCGCTCCCGATAACCCGCGAACCAAACAATTTTTGAGCGGCGTTCTATAGCCCGTAGCCCGCAAAACGCCAGGAACCCCCAACTCGCTCCGTCATTCTCGCCGCAATGGGTGTAGTATATGTATTTATTCTGTCATATCTGCATCGGAGGCGTTTTTGTTGAGGTACGGTATTTTGCTCGCGCTACTCGCCGCTGTATTCTGGGGCGTTTCGCCTATTTTTCAAAAGCGGGCGCTGAGGGAAGCGGGTCTTTTGGAGTTGAACGCCATGCGCGGCTTAGGGGCGCTGGCGGTGATTTTACCGGCGCTTTTTTTCGCCAAACCGGACGTTTTGCTCCCTGGAATAGGCTCTTATCTGATCGTGGTGGCCGTCGTCTTTGTGAACAACCTCATCGGAGACGTTTTAGCCTTCATCGCCATTCGCAATATCGGAGCCAGTTTGGCCACTCCCATCACAAACGCCTATCCGCTGGCCATAGCCGTTATCTCGTGGCTCTGGTTCGGTGAGAAGCTGACGTACTTCGTGCTGGCCGGTACGTTTTTGGTCGTGACGGGGCTCGCGCTTTTGAACCTGCGGGGCAAGGCGAAAACGGACTCTCAGCCGGGGCGTTATCTATACGGCGTGGCGTCGGCCATAATTGCGGCTCTGTGCTGGGCGTTTGGCTTGAGCCTGAACAAATACCTCACCCTTCAGGGCGTTACATCCACGGCCATAATATTCTGGAGGGGGACAATCTTTAGCTTTATGGCCTGGGGAAACTACGCGATTTTCAGGACAACCCACCCGAACAATACAAGAAGACTGAAAGACATTTCGCTGACAGGAAAGGCCGCGTCCATTTTGGCCGGCGCGTTCTCCCTCGTACTGGGGGCCTGGTGCTATACCACCAGCGTGACCCTGATTCCCATGAACGTAGCCACGCCGACGGCGACGTCCTCTCCCCTGATAACGGCGCTGATAGCCTGCTTGTTCATGGGCGAACGCCTCCGGCTCGTTCAGTGGCTGGGTATCGTGGTCGTTGTGGTCGGCGCGGTGGTGGTGAGTTCGTGATGGCATAACTCGGGCGTTTGTTGTAAAATTTCAAATTATCAAATTATCGTTGTGTTTTGTCATGCCATCATGCTATATTAATGATTGCTAATTCTATATTGTTACGAGTAACCAAATTGTCGGCAGGAAAGTGATGAGCATGAACAAAAAATCCTCACCGCAGAGTTCCACAAATAAACAGGGCGCCACCAGACAAAAATTCCTGTCTTTTTCATGCGTTCTGTTTTTGAATATTCTTGCCCTGTCCACGCTGGCCTACATTATGGCGGCGCATCAGATAAACGCGTCGTTCATTGACCAGCAGCTCGCTCTCGCCGCCGAAACCCTGAAGACGCGTCTGGCGACAATCGTCAGCAGCGAGCTTAAACTTGTGCTGAAAATGGCCGACACCCCCGCCATTCGCAAATACTTTCTGAATCCCAACGACAGCGCCCTTACGTTTGCGGCCAAAATGGAGTTCAATAATTATCAGCAGCATTTCGCGAGCGGCAACGTTTTTTGGATAAATGACATCGACAAAACATTTTACTCTACGGCCAACACGCCTTATGTAGTCGACCCCTCCGACCCCGCCTCGTATTGGTACAATGTGACGCTTTACGAAACGGAAAATTATAACCTCAACATCAATTACAACCCCGATATAAGAAAAGTCTTCCTGTGGGTCAACGTGCCGGTATTCCTGACGTTGGTCAGGGCGGACGGGCCGCGCAAGAAACCCATAGGTATGCTCGGCACGAACATTGACCTCGCCGATTTCGCGGCCTTCGTCACCGGGGCCTACAAGGAATTTGACGCCAATATCACGCCCTATATGTTTAACGCCTTAGGCGAGATAACATCAGCAACTGATTACAATCTAGTCACCAATAAAGTTCTCCTGACAGACCACCTTGGAGCCAACGGAGCCAGGATAATCAACGCCTCAAAGTCGCTTTCCGGTTCCGACAGCGAAACGTTTTCCTTCGGAAATCAAATACACATGGTGAGTTCCATCCCGAATTTGAACTGGCATTTGGTGGTCAGTTATCCGAGCCCAGGCCTGTTGGCGTTAAATGCGGATATGAACTTTGTGTTTTTCGGGATGCTTTTTCTTATATCGTTCGTTCTCATCGTAGCCAATATTTACGTCGCCCGCTCTGAGCAATCGCTTATCAAACAAAACATCCAGCTTCTGAACGCAAACCAGAAAGCGGAAGCCGCGTCCCTCGCCAAAAGCACCTTCCTCGCCCGCATGAGCCATGAGATACGTACGCCAATGAACGCCGTCATCGGCATGAGCGAGCTTGCTCAGAGGGAATACGGCTCGCCGAACGCGCTCGGATATATAGAGGACATCAAACGCGCCGGGGCGAGTCTTTTATCCATTATCAACGACATTCTGGATTTTTCCAAAATCGAAGCCGGCAGTTTGGAGCTGAACCCCGCGCCGTATGAAACGGCGTCGCTTCTGAACGACATTGCGAGCATTATCCAAATACATATAAGCGACAAACCCATTGAACTAATAACGAAGATAGCCCCGGACATTCCGGCTTTCATGACAGGGGATGAGGTTCGGGTCAGGCAGATTCTGCTCAATCTTTTGAGCAACGCCGCGAAGTACACCAATAAAGGCAGTATTACGCTGACCGTATCCTGTCAGTTTACAGGTAAAGACCAGGCGAGACTGACTTTCGCTGTAGAGGATACGGGCATAGGCATTCATCCAGAGGACATTCCCAAGCTGTTCGGCAACTTTGCGCGCGTAGACCACGCCGCCAATAAAAACATAGAGGGCACGGGCCTGGGCCTTGTTATCGCCCGGAATCTGTGCAGAGCTATGGGCGGCGATATAACCGTGGAAAGCCAGCACGGCTCGGGCTCCGTGTTTACGGCGACCATTACGCAAGCCTTTACCGACAGTCGGCAGATCGGCGCGAGCGACAAAAAAGTTTCTTACGGTTCACAAGCCGGTCAGGCTCGCTTTACCGCGCCCGACGCGCGAATATTGCTCGTGGACGACATAGCCAGCAATCTCAAGGTGGCGGAAGGGCTGTTGTCGCCGTATAAACTGAAAATCGATACCTGTACAAGAGGAGAGGACGCGGTCGAGGCCGTGCGAGAAAATCATTACGACATCGTCCTTATGGATCAGATGATGCCCGGAATGAACGGTATAGAGGCGACGGCGGCGATAAGGGCCATGAACGGCGCGTACTACGCGGAACTTCCCATTGTCGCGCTCACCGCCAACGCGATGTCGGGCGTCCGCGAGATGTTTTTGGAAAAAGGTTTTAACGATTACCTCTCCAAGCCGATTGAAATAGCGAAGCTCAATGAAATTATGGAAAAATGGATTCCCGTGAAAAAGCGCGTAAGGGCGCGGCAGGAGGCAAAAGACAATATGAACGCGCAGGCGTCTTATTCACACCAACTGAAAATCGAAGGCGTCGACGTGCAGCGCGGCGTTTCCATGACCGGCGGCACAGAAGACGGCTACCGCGAAGTGCTGAAGATTTACTGCGCCGACGCCGAGGAGCGGTTTCCCATAATGAGCGCCGTGCCGGACGAAGCCGGTTTGCCGCTGTTTACAACGCATGTACACGCGCTGAAAAGCGCCTTGGGTAGCATCGGAGCCATAGCGTTGTCCGCTCAGGCTGCCGTTCTGGAGGACGCGGGCCACCGGGGCGATATAGCGGCAATCCGTGACCGCCAGGGCGATTTTCACGCGGGTCTCGTCTCTTTGACGGAGCATATCAGAGCGGCGATTGCGCCCGAAACCGAAGACGCCGCTTCAGGCGGCGGCGCGCCTTTGGATAAAGATTCCCTGCTCCGTCTGAAAGAAGCGCTCACTTCAGAGGATGTCGGAACAATAGAGGATATTTTGAGGGAATTTCCAAACGATTGTCTATCTGAAATCTCGGATTTGGTTCTTTTGTCAGAGTTTAACGAGGCCGCGGAGAAAGTCGGAGCCTTGCTGGAGGCAGTGGAAAATGAAAAATAAAATCATGATAGTCGACGACAATATCGCCAACCTCAAGATAGCCAAAAACGCGCTGTCCGACATATACGACGTG
>BNVG01000097.1 GCA_025997935.1 Synergistales bacterium
GAACGCCAGCTTCTACACCGACGCCGGCACAGGCGTACGCAACAACAAGTTCGGCCTCGTCTATCAGGACACTTACGTGTTCGGCACTGGCTACCTCCATATCAGCGATGTCGAGGTCCCCGACAAGTATTTCTCCATCAGTAGATAACGGCTTGCGGTGAGATTTCATGGGAAGGGGCATTCGCTTTGCGCCCCTTCCTTTTAATTTAGCTAAAAAAGGAGGTGTCTTCAGTTGCCTGACATACCTTTGTTAAAGTTAGAGAACATAGGCAAGGAATACTTTGGAAACCGCGTACTGGCGGACGTCAGTTTTTCCCTGAACCGAGGAGAGATTCTGGGGCTTGTAGGCGAAAACGGAGCGGGAAAGTCCACCCTGATGAACATTCTGTTTGGAGGTAGCCAGTGCCGAACACGTAAGTGTCCTGATAGACGAGGCCGAACTTGTTGTTGCGTACGCCTGTGCCGGCGTCGGTGTAGAAGCTGGCGTTCCAGTTAGCGCCCGGTGTGTATTTGCTGTAGGCGTCGGACAGGTCTTTCAAGCTGGTGACTTTAGCTTTGCCCTCTATGACGCGCTTGGCAAACTCTATAAGCCCAGCGCTCTGGGTGTAGCTGTAGGAGTAAGCCCAAGTCCCGAGGCGTCCTGAACCGCCGGCGTCCACGATGACCTTTTCGACCTTACTCAAAATCGCCGGCCAGTCGCCTTTTTCTTTAGAGAGGTCGATGCCGAGCGCTCCGGGGTAGCCCATGAGCGGGGAGGGGAGGCTCGCCTCAGGGAAGTACCCGCCAAGCTCGACTATGCGCTTCAGAAGAGGCTCGGTCTGGGCGTCGTTTGTGCAGAAGAAGGCGGTGTCTTTGCCGTACTTCTCAAGCCAGGTCGGGACTTTTTCAAGAATGAACTGCTGCGCTCCGGCCACGCCAATGTCGCTCGTGGGGTCGGGAGCCGTCTCAAATACGAACTCCAAGCCGAGGTCTTTGCAGGCCTGCTCCATGATAGCGCGCCGTCTGCCGAGAAGCTCGACGCTCATGTGCCGTGGGAAAGAGACGTGGACGAAGGTCTTAGCGCCCATTTTCTGGGCGGCCAGCGGGATGAGATAGCCGCGCGCGATGTTGTTGACGCTGACGGCTAAGTCGGAGGCGGAGGAGATGAGGGCGGGGTCTTCATGTGGCTGGGCGGCCAACAGGATTATGTCGGGACGCTTCTCGCGTATACGGCGGAAGCCTTCCGTGGTGCCCGGAATGGACTGGTTTACGACGACGGCCTTCATTAAAGGATCGTCGGCGAAACCCGTAAGCAGACTAATAACCGTCTCCGCCTCGGACATGAAGTTGTCCGGGTAGGTCACATGCACAACCATACCGCCGTTCGCCGCGTTGCCATATTCCGCTATCGCGGCCTCAGCGCCCCTCAGGTCGTCCTCGCTCTGAGAAACCGTCCCCGTCATAATGCCGATATGAAACGGAGCGTTCGCCGCGTAAGCCGCGCCGGTCGCAAGACATAACGCCAACAACAAAACTGCCAAAACACCGCACTTCTTCACAATAAAACCTCCTCAAAAAAATTATGAAAATAATGGAAAGAAAAAACCGGAACCGAAAAATCAAAAACCGAAAAAAGCATATCACAGAACGGATTGTTTTTTCAAGCATGAAACGCGCAGATGTCTTGTCTGGGTCGAACGATACGAATTATACGATTTTTTTTAAGTATTTTTGCTTACGCTTGTTTTTTTCAAAACGGCAATGTATAATCTTCGCGCTATTCGGTTTGACCGATCGGTCGAACTGTATGGTAGACTGTAAGAAGTTAGCTTAGGGGAAAGAAGCGAGGTGATTTTTATCGTTAGACAGGAGAGGTTGGACGACGCCAAGCGCGAGCGGTTAATAGATGCGGCGATAGAGGAGTTTGCGGAGCGCGGCTTCGACGCGGCGTCTTACAATAGGATCATCGAAAAATCCGGCCTGAGCAAGGGTAGCGTGTACTACTATTTCGAGAACAAGGACAGCCTTATCGCCACGGTCTTGGACGAGATATGCAAGCGCTTTCAGGAGGTGTTCAAGTCCCTTGAGATGCCGACCGCGAAGGATGAATATTGGTCCGTGGCCTGGGAGTATCACGAGCGCGTCATTATGTTTTTGTCGGAGAATCCGATAGTAGCGCAGGTGATGTATCGAATATCTAAAGAAGACGCGAAAGCCGCAAACAGCGGTTCGCTTTGCGGCGCGCACAGGCGTTTGGTGGGCTTTATGGACGACCTTCTGATCAGGGGGCGCGAGCTCGGCGCGGTGCGGAGCGACTTGCCCATAGAGGTGTTGCAACGCGTGATGCACGCCGCCGGGGAGGCGCTGTCAAGTGAAATTGTAGGGGCTTATCCGGACACGGACAAAGACTTGTGGCGCGCAAAGTTTGAGCGTTTTATGGTAACTATGCACGATTTGAGCAAGAGAATGTTGACACCCGAGGAGGTTGTATAAATGTTTCAAAGTATACTGAGGAAGCTGAACGGACTTCGAGTTCTGTTCTGGTTGGCGGTTATCGGTGTCGGCGTATGGATACTCGCGACCGAGGTGCAGGCCAAGCTGAAAGAGAGCGCGGCTAACGTGGCGTCTTTGGCTGAGAATATCGTAACGGTTTTCCCCGTCACGAGCGAGGTTGTCGCGCCTGAGCTATGGGAGTCCTGGCGAAGCTATTACGGGCAGGCCAAGGCGGCCCGCACTCAGGACGTGACGGCTTATGTGCGTGAGGTCGTGCAGTCCGTGCATGTCCAGGTGGGCGACTCGGTCAAGGCCGGGCAAGTGGTCGTTTCTTTGCTCAAGGCCGACTACGCGGCAAACGCGCAGGCCAGCCGCACAGGATACGAGGAGGCGCTCCTGAACTACAACCGCCTCTCGGAGCTGAGCAAGAAGGGCGGAGTGTCCCAGTCTGAGGTAGACAGGGCTTACGCCACTATGAAGGCGCTTGAGGCAAGCGCGCAGTCGTCCCGCTCCACGCTCCAGAGGACGGAGCTAAAGGCGAGCATCAACGGGCTTGTGTCGGCGCGAAGCGTGGAGCCGGGCGAGGTAGCCGAGGTGGGAAAGCCGCTTATTTCGATAATCGACCCTTCCGAGATGGAGGCTCAGCTTATGGTCTCCAAAAAGGATATTCCGCACATTAATAAAGACACAAGCGTTGTTTTGATGGTTGACGGCAAGAGAAGCAAGGGATGGGTCAAGCGCATAAGCCCCGAGGCTCACGCGGGCTCCGGGCTTTACGCCGTCATCGTCGGAGTGGCGCCCGACAGCGGAATAATGTCGGGCGCGTACCTCGAGGGGCAGTTTCTCGTCGAAAAGAAAGACAGCGCGATAATCATTCCGTCCGACATCGTGATGTACCGCGGGGATAAACAATTCGTCTACATTTTAAAAGACTCGCCCGATGGGAGCGTGGCTCAATTGGTCGCCGTCGTCACGAGCGAGGGGAGAAACGGGCGCGTGATAGTGGAAGAGGGACTGAAGCTCGGCGACAGGATAATCGTCAGCGGCAACCGCACTCTTGCCGACGGCGCGCGCGTTGAAGAGATCGCAAAATGAGCGGATTTATACGATTTTGCATAAAGCGCCCTGTATTTACATGGTGCGGCGTCATAGTTTTTTTATTCTTGGGGTGGAGCAGCTACAGCACGCTTGGCGTAATGCTGTATCCCAACGTGGAGTTGCCGTTCGTCATTGTCAGGACTGTTTACGAAGGCGCAAGCCCCAACGAAATAGAGCAGTTGGTCTCAAAGCCCTTAGAGGACTCCCTATCCGACCTTGAAGGACTCAAAACCATAACGAGCTACTCTCAGGACGGCGTATCGATGCTGGCCGTCGAGATGCAAAGCGGCGTAGATCCCGATTTGGCTTTGGTCGACGTCAACAACAAAGTCAAGGCAAAGGTTCAGGCGCTCCCGGACGGCGTTGACGAGCCTATTTGTCTGAAGTTCGACATCAACTCCCAGCCGTTTTTGACCGTTTCGTTCACGTCAAATATGTCGGAAAAAGACGCGCGCAAATATATCGAAGACCGCGTCCAGCCGTTGGTCGCCCGCGTGGAGGGCGTGGGGCAGGTGCGGGTCGTCGGGGGAAAGGTCAGAGAAATTCAGATAATATTGGACCCCGTGGCCCTGTCCGAGTACAACATCACATACAGGCAAATATGCGCCGTCGTAGCGGCCAACAATATCACAAACCCCTCCGGCTACATCACTCAGACGGCGGACGAAGTTACGCTTCGTTTGGTGGGCGAGTTCAACGAGGTTGAGCAGCTCGAAAATATAATAGTCCAGACAGCGGCCGGCGACCCCATTCCGCTGTCGCTCTTAGGGCGCGTCATTGACGGCGAGGAGGATGTAAGATCCATAGCGCGCGCCAACGGCGTCTCCGTCGTTCAGCTTCAGGTAAGCCCCCGCGCCAACGCCGACGTCGTGACAGCCGGGCGCGTCGTGAAGCGAAACTTAGAGCAGGCAATGAAAGACATGCCCGATTTTGAGATGCGCTACACGATGGACAACACGCCTTTCATCGAGACGTCCGTCAAAAACGTCATCCGCGACACAGCCGTCGGTATAGTCCTCACGTCTCTTGTTATATACCTCTTTTTGCAGAGGTTTTCGGCTACGTTTATCGTGGCCGTCTCCATGCCCGTCGCGTTTATGGCTACGTTCATCCCGATGGAGGGTTTGGGGTATACGCTAAACCTCATGAGCACGCTGGGGCTCGCTCTCTCTATGGGCACGCTCGTCATGAACGCCATCCTCATACTGGAAAATATCTACCGCTACCGAGACTTGGGCTACGAGCCGTTTGAGGCCGCTCAAAAGGGCACGGAGGAAATATCCGTCTCCGTGCTGGCCGGCGTGCTTACAAACCTCGGCGTCTTTTTGCCCGTCGCGCTTATGCACGGCATAGCGGGGCAGTTTTTAGCTCCTTACGCCGTGACCATCATTTACGCTACTATGTTTTCGCTCTGGGTTACTATGTCCGTCACGCCCTGTATGGCGGCGCGCATAAAGCCGGGCAAGGAGATATCCCTCGTCAGTAAGATTCTGACCGGCTGGTGGATTTGGCTTTATGACGGCTTCAGGGATGTGTTCATGTTTTTGCTCCACCGCTCCACACGGCACGCGTTTTTGACGCTGATTATCTTCGGGGCCTTGATGTTTGGGGTGCTGAGATTGGGACGCCTTATCGGGACGCAGTTTATGCCCGCTGACGACGACGGCACCATAACTATCGAGCTCACGCTTTCAAACAGCGCGTCCATAGAGGAAACAACAAGGAAGACGCGCCTTGTGGAGGACTTTATAGACAGCATGCCGGAGCGCAAGACCTACATCACCAACGTAGTGGCGACAATAGGCGCTTCATTTCGCAGCAGCGGAGTTTATAAGTCGTCCATAGCCATATCGCTCGCGGACGACCCGAACAGGCCGACCACTATGGACACAGCGGACAAAATACGCCCGTTTCTGGCGACGCTTCAGGGCGTCGAGTACGTGATCTACGACACGAGGCGCGGTTTCAACGACCCGATAGAAATTCGAGTCAAGGGCCAGGATATGAGCGTTTTATACACGTTAGCCGAAAAAATTCGCGCGCGCGGGCGTCTCATCCCGGGCATTCGAGACCTCGCCATACAGACGGAGATGGGAAAGCCGGAGCTTCAGATTTTGCCCATTCGCTGGCGTCTCGCCCCTCTTGGCATAAACATCTCAGACTTGGCGAGCATCGTGAGGGGCTACCTTATAGGCAACGACTCCGGCAAATTCCGCCGCGACGGTTTCGAGTACGATATAAAGGCGCGTCTTGACCGCGAGAGGGCCGGGGATATATATACGGTCGAGGAGCTGCCCATAATGACGGGTTACGGCATAGTGCCGCTCAAGGAGATGGCCGACGTGGCCTGGCGCGACGCCCCTACGGAGATTCGCCGTATAGAGCGCGAGCGTGTCATAACCATTACGGGCAACGTCCGCTACATCACGACGGGCGAGGGCAACGACAAAATAAGCGAAATGCTCAAAGACATGGAGTTTCCGCCCGGCTACTCCGTAAGTTTAGGCGGCGAGGCCGAGGATATGGCCGAGGACTTCGCCGAGCTGTTCCGCGCCATGATGATAGCCATAGTTATAACATATATAGTCGTGGCGGCTATAATGGAGTCCTGGGCTTACGCGTTCATCATACTTTTGACCGTGCCTATGGCGCTTATTGGCGTCATACCGGCAATGTTGGTCTCCGGCACGTCCATATCGCTTTTCGCGCTCATCGGTATGATAATGCTTATCGGAATGGTCGTGAACAACGCCATTGTCGTGGTAGACTACGCCGAGACCTTGAGAGTCGACGAGAAAGTTCATCCGTATCAGGCGATAGAGCAGGCGTCTGAGACAAGGCTCAAGTCGCTCGTGATGGCCATAGCCACGTCGGTGGTGTCGCTACTGCCGTTGGCCATGACGACGGGACAGGGCGCGGCCATGCGCTCGCCCATAGCCGTCGTCGCGATAGGCGGACTTATCGCGGGCGGCTTTTTGGCGCTCTTGGCCATCCCGGCGGCTTATAAGATATATTGGATGATAAGGCTGAGATTTACGAAAGCGTAACAAATGCTTGTGACGACGGCGCGGCTTAATGTCGCGCCGTTTTTTATGGTCTCCCCTTAACCTCTATCGCCACGCGCCGAAATTCTTCTAATTCCTGAGGCGTGGCCTCCTGTCGTTTCATCCGTCCGTCGAGGTATTTCAGCCGCTCGGTGGCGCGTTTGCGCCTCAGACCTTCTATAACGGCATCCGCCGGGGCGGTCGTGTTTTCACCGTCGAGCGAAAACGTAAGCCCTTCGCAAAACCTGTCTCCATGCGCTATGACGGATAGCGGAAAGCCGTCTCCCATAGCGTGCCAGCGCACAGCCAACTCGTCCGGCGACTCTAAGGCTATCGCCATAACAATTTCCTTAACGCGCGCGGCGCGTTTTCAATACCTGCGGGAGTTTCTTTATAATGAACGGAGTAATCTACGACGGTTGAGGTTTTGAACGTGAGATGCATCAGGTTTCCGTTTTCGCGCATGAGACATAGGCGGCTCTTTATGCCGCTTGTGGCGCAACATACAAGCCCCTCGACGGACACGCCACCCGCGACAATCTCCGCTACGCCTTCGGCAAAAAAATTCCCCTCGAACGGAAAAAACGCCCCGCCAAGCTCGGAGCAGCCATAGTGACTGTCGGCCACGATGGCGTTTGTGAAGCTACTGTCGATGTCGGGGCTGATACATTTCAGCGGCTCGCCCTGATTATCTTGACCGTCTTGATTATCCTGTTCTGTTCGCAGAATGTAAAACCTTGGATTTTCGTTCGCGCCACGCTGGCGGCGGTCTGTGCCCGTGACGACTACGGCGTCGTTCCACCACGCGGCGTGCGTAAACGTAAAATCGGGCGCATGGGCGCTCAGAAGCTCCATCGCGCCGCTCACGAGGCTGATTTTATAGACGGCGTTCGCCTTTGGTTTGACGTCTTTGTATTCAACGCCCACAAGAAGCGCCTCGGTCTTATCGTTCCTCGTAGAGAAGCGCAAAACATCGAACAACGGAGGGGTTAAAAAGCTGAATTTTTCTCTATTCACATCGTAAACAGCTAACGCCGCGCTCTGCTGCCCTGTGAAACCTTTACCGTTTGTCCTAAACGGGACTTTCTCGAAAACCATCATATCCGGTTTGCCGTCGACCCTCTCAGGCTCCCGC
>BNVG01000098.1 GCA_025997935.1 Synergistales bacterium
CTCAGGCCGGGCAGAACATGGCGGCAATACTCAGCCCCGACAACGCCGAGCTGGCCGCCGACGCCAAGCTCGATATGCAAAAACGGAGACGAGAAGTCTATATATACGGTGTCGACGTTTCTGAAAACGTGCTTCACATAGGTGTCTTTACCGAACAGTCCGCTCCGCTCCAACAGCGTCAGGACTATCTCGCTGATATTGTCCTCGCGGGTCTGCGCTATTACTTCTACTTTATCTTTTGAGAGACTCCCGTTCTGAGGATAATGAATAGTAACCGTTGTTTTTTGCATATCGAGCTTGGCGTCGGCGGCCAGCTCGGCGTTGTCGGGGCTGAGTATTGCCGCCATGTTCTGCCCGGCCTGAGCGCCCTCCGTCCCGGACGCTTCGGGTTTGAGCATAATCGGGTTATCTAACAGGAGCAACACGTAAGACGTCCCCATATAGCCCATCACAAAACAAAACAAGACGACGCCGCACCAGGCCAAAAGGCGTAACATGAGCGGAGCCTTCCGTTTTATAGGCTCCGTCTCCCTGACAGGCTCGGAATCGCCGTCATAATAGTCATCATAGACCGGGGCGGGACGTCGGCGGCGGGCGTTTACGAGCTCTCGTTCCAACTCCTGCTCAATCTCCATGTCGGCCTTTTCTCTAAGTCTGCGTTTAGTGTCGCCGCTGAGACGGTTTTTGGCTTGTTCATTTTCACGACGAAACATTATTTTCACCTCGATTATTGTGTAAGGTAACTGTATATGCCGTTGCTCATCGCGTCGGCTATTCTTTGCTGGTAGCCCGGATGAGCCAAAAGTTTCGCCTCGTTTGCGTTGGTTATGAACCCTGTTTCCAGCAAGACGGCCGGCATGGCGCTTCCCCTCAATACGAAAAACGGCGCCTGCGCCACGCGCTTCATGGGTAAATCCATTTTAGCGCCCTCTTTGAACAGACGCTCGGCGGCGACGGTGCTTTCGTTTATTTTGTTGTTTTGCTGCATGTCGCCCAGAATTTTCAGCAACATCTCGGTTTTACGGTCTGACGCCGCGCTACCCTTGTCTTCCATGTACTCGCGGTTCTCTATCTTGGCCAAAGCCAAGGCGTCCTTATCCGTGGGGAGCGCCATCAGGTAGATCTCAAAGCCGGCGGAGTTCTTGCCCGGCGGTAGCGCGTTTACATGAACGCTGACAAACATATCCGCGTTCGCTTTGTTGGCTATATCCGTGCGCTCCTGCAACTTCAGATACACGTCCGTCCTTCGCGTCAGTTGCACGTCAAAACCTTTGGCTTGCAACGCTTTTTCCATTTTTAGGGCTATGGCTAAGTTTATGTCTTTTTCTTTGATTCCGTTTCCAACGGCGCCGGGGTCGTTTCCCCCATGCCCGGCGTCCACAACGACGAGCATTTTGCCGCCCTTTTTAGGCGCGTTCTCGCGACCATTGCCGCCCGTAGCGACCGGCACGGGCGCAGTCGATGTCTTTATAGTCGCTGAAGTAGCCGCTACGCTGTTTTTGGGAGAGTTGAAAATAAAATCCAAAACTATCCTTCGCGGATTGTCAAGCACCAATTTTTCGACGCGCACTCCGGCGGCCGAAAACAGGAGCGTGAAAGAGGCGTCTTTGTTTTTCACAAGCTCAGCCCTTACCTCGTCATAAGGCGAGGGGACGCCCTGAACGTCGTCTTGCGTAAAACCAAAATTCATGGCGACTTTACCGGACTGGAGCTTTATATCGGGGTTCGTCCCCTCGCTACAGTCCATAACGGCGCGAATCTTTTCTTTCGACTCGCTCCACCTGATGGCGCGAAGCCCCCCCGGTTTTTCCGCAACTGGCGCGGGTATGAGCGCAACGACAGGCGCGGGCGCGGGAGACTGATTTTGGTTTTGCGGGGCGGATACGACGGTGACACGCTGAGGCGTTTGGGTTTGTGCGGCTGTTTGGTTTTTTGGGGCTTCGCCTTCGATTCTCAGCTTTTCGTCAACTCCCGCAACGCGCTGAAAAAGGCTCAGGGCGGAGCGGGAATCGAGCCACCACCGCCCGTTTTGCACGTCAGTAGCGGCCAGAAGGGGGATTATCTGGTTGTTGTGCCAGGCCGCGACGGCGTTCAGCACAATTCTCAGCCTGTCCTGCCCCTTGGACAGAATCAGCTCCTCACCGACCACTTCGGCGTTCATGCCGAGAAGCGCCCCGGCGTCGGACAGAGAAACGGAAAGCCCGTCGGGGCCGCTGACAACCGGGACGTCGCCGAGCGCGGAGTCCCCCATAAAAAGCGTGGCGGCGCTCAAGGCGGTAGCTGTTAAAAGCGCCAATACAAACGCCAGAAGCGTCACTTTGAACGCGCCGCTCCACGCTTTGTAAATTTTCATCCGAGCTTCCGATACTCCTCGACTATGACGGTAGCCGCCGTCTCGGCCTGCTCACGGGTGACATCAAGGTGCGTGGCAAGCCTGAACGTATCGGGAGCGGTTTTGTTGAAGATAACCTCGCGCGTCCTGCAAGCCGCCAAAAGTTTATCGGCCTCCGCTTCGCTTTTCGCGCTGAAATAAACCATGTTCGTCGGACGGGCCACTTCGGAAATGCGAAGCCCGCCTTTTTGAAGTTCGTCTTTTATCAGAGCGGCGTTGTCGTGGTCGTCCTTGAGACGCGATATGTTGTTCTCGAGAGCGTACAGCCCGGCCGCCGCGACTATGCCGGCCTGACGAAGGCCGCCGCCCACCTTCTTGCGCCAATACCGCGCGCGGTCGATAAAATCGCGCGACGCGCATATAAGGCTTCCCATAGGAGCGCCGAGTCCCTTGGACAGGCAAATCTGCACGCTGTCCACACCCTTGGTCATTTCAGCCGGCGTGACGCCGAGCGCCACGGTCGCGTTGAAGAGCCGAGCGCCGTCCATATGGACGGACAGGCCGTTTTTATGCGCCCACTCCACGCGCAAAGCCACCTCCTGCGGCGTGGAAGCGTGCCCGCCTCCGCGATTATGCGTATTTTCTACGCAGAGTAGCTTCGCCTGAGCGTAATGGACATTGCCCTTCGCCGGCGTGGCAAGCTCTAACGCTTCTATAGAGGGCAGGCTCTTCGCGTCGTCGACCTGAAGCGGGACGATCCCGCCGAGTACGGCCAAACCGCCGCCTTCATAGTTCAGGATGTGACAATCCTTTCCGACCAAGGCCCCGTCGCCCCTCACGCAGTGAGTGAGCAAAGAGACAAGGTTTCCCTGAGTGCCCGACGTGACGTAGAGGGCGGCCTCCTTGCCCAAGAGTTTCGCCGCCGTACGCTCAAGGAGCGCCACCGTCGGATCTTCGCCATATACGTCGTCGCCGACCTCGGCCTCGCTCATTATCTTGCGCATAGCCGCGCTCGGCTTAGTGACTGTATCGCTTTTTAAGTCTATCGGGAAAACGGACAACAAAATACACCTCCGAGTATTGAACTTAAATTGAACTTAAAATTGTAAATCTCAAAGCCCTCCGCAAAGAACAGCCCAAGGCAGGAGGTCTTCGGTCACGGCTACGCCGACATGTTTGCCGACGCGCCCTATCCCGTGAAAATCAGACCCGGCCGCAGGGTGAAGCCCAAACTCCCGCGCAAGCTCGAGACATCGGTAAACGGCGCTCCGCGACGCGCCCGGAAACCAGCACTCCATACCCCAAAGCCCGGCGTCTTTCAGGCGGCGCAAAACGGGGGGTAAATCGTCCAGATCAGGCGTCGTCTGGAGCGGATGAGCCAGTACGGGAAACCCGCCGGAGTCGCGCAAAACGCCTATACAGTCCTCGGGCGGCAACAGGGGACGCGACGCGTAGGCCGCCGCGCCGCGAGTTAAATATCGCTCGAAAGCGGAGTTTATGTTTGGGACATACCCCTTGTTTACCATAGTCAACGCAATATGCGGGCGTCCGACAACATCGGAACCCGCGCATAGCCTAACTTCTTCAAGAGTTATATCGAACCCGAGTTCTCGCAACCGCTCGCATATATGTATATTGCGTTTATACCGAGCGGAACGATTTTTTTCGAGAGCGTCTTGCAAAGCCTTATTTTTAAGGTCAAAGCGGTATCCGGTGATATGCAAAACGCCGTCATAAGCCGCCGAAACCTCCACGCCGACCACACCCTTTATAAGCGCAGAGCGACAGCGAGCCAAAAACAACTCGACCCCGTCGGTGGTGTCATGGTCGGTCAGCGCGGCTACAGAAACGCCCCACTTTTTCAGAGATAAAACCAATTCAGCCGGAGAAAGCTCCCCATCTGAAAAAAAACTGTGAAGATGAAGGTCGATTCTAATCATGGGCAAGCCTCAGCACGGGCAAGCCCCAAAATAGCTATTCCTTGCCCAGGTCTTCGACAAGAATCTGGTCTAAATCGAACAGCGACGTAATATCCAAAAGCAGAATAAGACGCCCGTCAGCCGGTTTGGCCACCCACATGACGTAACGCTTGTCCATAGCCGTCGACAGCTTTGTGGCCGACTCGAGCTGCGCGTCGTAGATAGTCCTGACCTCGCGCACCGAGTTGACTATAATGCCGAACATGACGTCGGTTACGGACAGAACCACTATGCGCGCTTCGTCCGTCAGGGGCGTGGACGGCATTCCAATCTTGAGCTCCATATCGAAAACCGGCACGATGGTTCCCCGCAGGTTTATGACGCCTCTGATATAGTCGGGCGCGTTCGGAACTCTCGTAATAAAGGGCGGCACTCTCACTATCTCTCTTACGATATTGACGTCAACGCCGAAATTTTCGCTACCAAGCGCGAAGACAAGATTGATATGCTCCTGGCCCATGGATTCTACATTAATATCCTTTTGCGAGGCATTGACGACAGCCTCTTCAACTTGCGTAGCCAAGTTTCCTCGACCTCCTCTACAGATTTCCGTATTAAGCAAATCCTAATGCAGATTCTATTTTCAGTTTATTATAACAGGAGAAACAAATGATTTGGTACAATTTGATAAAATTTGATAAGGGGAATTTGATTTAGAGACTTTAATCGGCGTTTTCTTAAAACATTAATTGAAAATTATTGTTATGATATATCTACTATCACGGAAACAAGGAGAGAAAACAACATGACGAAGGACCAATTTGAAACGACTCTTATTCACGGAGCTTTTGATGTGGATGGCGGCACAGGAGCTCTGACCGCGCCAATCTACCAAACCACCACGTATCAGCAGCGCGAGCTTGGGGTTGTGCAGCAGTTTGATTACAGCCGCTCGGGCAACCCGACGCGCCTGATACTCGAAAATCAGATTGCGCTGCTGGAGGAGGGCAATTTCGGCTACGCTTTCGCCTCCGGCATGGCCGCTATCACGGCGGTGTTTTTCCTTTTCAGTAGCGGGGACGAAATTTTGGTTCCAAGCGACCTGTACGGCGGTTCCCTTCGCCTGTTGGATAATTATTTTCAAAACTTTGGAATTACGTGGTGCATAGCGGACACCACAGACCCGTCCGCGTTAGAGAAAAGCTTTTCCGCAAAAACGAAAGCCGTTCTGTTAGAAACCCCTACCAACCCGACGCTCCGGGTGAGCGACATCGCGGAGGTGTCGCGTCTGTCCCACGAACACGGCGCGCTGGTTATAGCGGACAACACTTTTTTGTCTCCTTATTTACAGCGCCCGCTCACTCTCGGGGCCGATATAGTGTTACACAGCGCCACCAAATATATCGGCGGCCATAACGACGTGCTGGCCGGCCTTGTGGCGCTGCGAAGCCCCGAGCTTGCCGACCGCATTCTTATGATTCAGAGATCTTCGGGCGGCGTTTTGGGGCCTTTTGATTCGTATCTGTTGCTGAGAGGGCTCAAAACTCTCGCCGTTCGCATGGATCGCGAGACGGAAAGCGCTACGGCCATTGCGCGCTGGTTAGAAGGTCACGCGGGCGTGGACAGGGTGTTCTATCCGGGCCTTGAAAGCGACTCTGGCTATGCCATACAGGCTAAGCAGGCGACCGGAGCGGGAGGTCTGCTGTCCTTTGAGCTGAACGAGTCCTACTCCATGTCGGCGTTCTTCTCCGCGATGCGCGTCATCACTTTGGCTGAGAGCCTCGGTTCCGTGGAGTCCATGGCCTGTCACCCAGCCACAATGTCTCACGCGTCACTTTCGCCTGAAATGAGGGCGAAGATGGGCATTTCCGATAGATTGGTTCGTCTCGCCATCGGCCTTGAGGGACTGTCGTCCCTTAAAGAAGACCTCGAGGGGGCTTTTTCGGCGGCGAAGACTTCACGAAATTGAACGGCAAACCGCCCCGGATACGCCAGAGAGAAAACCACAGACGCGAGGCGATCCCCTTGACAGACGCGGACTATGGATATATAGTGCTTATCTGTACCGAATTAAATTATTACATTGATTAAGAGGTATAAATATTGAAATTATATGTATTTATCGCTAAGACAGCTTTTGTGATGATGTGTACGCGCGACGGATCCCCGCCTTGGGTGGACGCCGTTTAGTTGCGCGTTGCTTGATTGGTGAGGGGATCCCGTTTTTTAGGGATTCCCTTTTTTTATGCTGTCCGACTTTTTATTCCGAGAGGAGACAAAATGATAACGTTGCCCGAGGAGATAAACCTCGCTATCCGAGCGGAGGGAGAGCGCACCTACCCCAACGAATGCTGCGGATTTATTTTCGGCAAATCAGAGGAGCGTGGCGAGGATACTTACAGATCGGCCACTGAGATTTTGCCGATAGACAACGCGCGCGAGGCCGAGGAGCGGCATCATAGGTTTGTTATCGGCCCCGACGACTTCATGGCGGCGGAAAGGGAGGCGCGGAAAAAGGGATTGGACGTGCTGGGCTTTTATCACTCACACCCCAATTGGTTTTCACGCCCTTCCGACTACGACAGAGAACACGCGCTTCCGTTTTACTCCTACGTTATTTTGAGCGTGGAAAGGGGCCGGGCGGCGGAGCTTACAAGCTGGGAACTTACGTCCGACCGCGAGTTATTTGTTCAAGAACTATAAAAATCAGGGGGAGATATACTATGCCGGTTTTTATTCAAATTCCAACGGCGTTGCGCGCGCTGACGGATAAGCAGTCCGAGGTGGCGGCGGAGGGCGCGACTGTTGGCGCGGCTGTCGAATCTCTTGCCGCGTCCTATCCTGACATCAAGAAGCACCTGTACGACGAAAACGGCGTTCTTCGCTCTTTCGTCAATATCTATTTCGGGGATACGAACATCAAAAACTTAGACGGGCTCGACACGCCGCTTAAAGACGGAGATAAGATAATGCTCGTTCCGGCTATCGCCGGCGGGGACGGGACATGGGTATAATCGCCGAAGAACGCTTAACCGACCTTACGCACGACGAAATATCGCGATACAGCCGTCATTTGCTGCTGGCCGAAATAGGTATCGAAGGGCAAAAACGCCTGAGGGCCGCGCGGGTATTGATAGTGGGGACAGGTGGCCTCGGCGCGCCTTTGGCTCTTTATCTCGCGGCGGCGGGAGTGGGTACGCTCGGCATCTTAGACTTCGACTTCGTGGAGGCCTCGAACCTTCAGCGTCAGATAATCCACGGCACAAAGGACATCGACAGGCCAAAAGTAGCCTCAGCCCAAGACCGTATCCGCGCACTGAACCCGGGCGTCAAAGTCGTCACGCACAACACGTACCTTTCCCGCGACAACGCCCTGGTTCAGTGCCCCGCTACGGCCTTGCGCTTAGTCTACTTTTAGCCTGGCGATGTCCTTTGTGTCGTGGATTCTCTGACGCTGAAGGTTCGAGGGCTCCACGAAGTC
>BNVG01000099.1 GCA_025997935.1 Synergistales bacterium
GCCTTGTTTATGTGACGCCCCGAAAGGGATCCGCCGTTGGCCCCTATACGAATAACTGTGCATGAGCCTTTGGCCGTGTCGATGACTTCCGTGAGCTTATGTAGCGGCATATTTCCGGGGTTTATGCGGATAGAAGCGCAACCGGCTCTCATGGCGGCGAGGGCCAAATCGGGGTCGAAGTGAATGTCGGCCATCAGGGGTAGCGAAGTGTGTTCGAGAAGCCATTGCAGAGGCTTCTCCAATTCAAGAGAAGGAAAGGCCACCCGCGCCAGTTCGCAGCCCTCACACAAAAGCCGCTCGCATTGGGCGCGGCATTTTTCCATATCTTCGCTTTCTTTGGAAAGCCTCTCTTTGAGCATACTCTCGACGCGGATAGGAGACGAGCCGCCTATCGTGAGAGAGCCTATTTTAAGACGCCGAGTCATGGTATTTACTCTACGAAAAACAGTCTGTAAATATCCTGCCAGGTCACAAAGACCATGAGGGCGATGAGCAGGACGAACCCGGCGGTGTGAATCCAATTCTCCACCCGTTCGGGCAGGCGTCGGCGCAAAATCATCTCGAATACCACAAATAGAATCCTTCCGCCGTCGAGCGCGGGAATGGGGAGTAGGTTGAGAAGCCCCAAATTCAGGCTTATCATGGCCAAAAACGCCGCGAAGCTCCAAACCCCGTCGCGCATGGCCCTGCCCGACATCGACGCTATTCCGATAGGGCCGGTGACGTCCATCTCTTCTTTCTGCGTTATCCAGTCCCATATTGCCCTATACATCATAATTGTCATCCGCCACGTGTATCCGGCGGCGTTCTGGATAGCGCCCGAAGCCGTGTAACGCTCCAATATCGGCGTCACGCCAAGCATGGGGTAGCCGTGTTCTTTGCTGACTGGAATGGTTATTTTAAGATCGAATTTTTTGCCATCCCGCTCTATGACGAGAGCCACATCGCTATTTGCCGCCGCCGAGGAGCGCAGGGCGCTCGACATTTCGCGCCACTCGGACACGCTCTTGTCCCCGACCTGGATAATGCGGTCTCCTTTTACAAGTCCAGCCGACGCGGCGGGGAAGCCCTCCATTATCTCTCCTATCTGAGTGTCGTCCATCTTGAGATAGCCGTGTCCGTAGAGGAAAAAAGCCGTGAGAAGCAGGGCCAGGATGACGTTGTTGAGAGAGCCGTCCAATAAAATCAAAAAGCGTTTCCAGGCGGACTGCTCGTTGAACCCCATTCCGGCTATGACGGTCTCGCCTTCCTCATCCTCACCCATCCCGGCGATACGGCAAAACCCGCCCACGGGAAACAAGCGCCAAGACCAGGTCATAAGGTTATCCTGACGCCCGGGGTTACGCGCGGACGTTTCTTTTTTTATGATAACCGGCCCCATGCCCAGAGCGAACTCGTGAACCTGAACGCCCAAGAGACGCGCCGTTATGTAGTGTCCGTATTCGTGAACCAAAACACATATACCTATAACGATTACAAAAGAAATAAAACTCACCATAGAGCGACAGTCTCCTTTATATGAAATTATGTTTGAAATTCTCCGAATGGCGCTTGGTCTATTATAGTCTCAATATTAAAAAATATCGCGCTCAGTATGCTATAATTGCCTACGCGAAAATTGAGGCGCGCTGGTCGTGGCGCGAGGAGGGTTTTTTGGTGAGGCATATACGCGCCGTATATCCCGGTTCGTTCGACCCCATAACGAATGGGCACATCTATATAGCGGAACGGGCCGCCGCGGTCTTTGACGAGCTTGAGGTCAGCGTCCTCATCAATCCGCAAAAACAGTCCACTTTCGCCATGAAAGAGCGTTGCGAAATGGCCGAAGAGGCGCTCGCTCACATCCCCAACGTCACGGTAAACCATTTCGACGGGCTGTTGGTCGATTACATGAAACAGCGCGAAGCCCGCGTCATTATCCGGGGGCTTCGCGCTATGTCCGACTTCGAGTACGAGTTTCAGACGGCTCTTATGAATCGCCAGCTCGCGCCCGACATAGAGACGTTTTTCATAGTGACGGACGCGCAGTATTCTTATATTTCAAGCAACGCCGTGCGCGACGTCTACAGGTTCGGCGCGGCGGTTCCCGATATGGTTCCGCCGATCGTGGAGCGGCGTCTAATCGAAAAATTTCAAAATTCATAACCCATAGAGACGCTGTATGCGGCGTCTCTATGGGTCGGGTCGCGTTATTTATTCCTCGCCCGCCACGCGAATAAGCTCGTCCGGCGATGTCTTGCCCGCGCCGACGGCGTCTAAACCTATTTCCCAAAGCGTACGGAAGCCATGCGCGCGGGCCAGATCCCGCAGTTTCGACGTGGGAGACCCGGCGGCGATAGCCTCCTGTATCTCCTCGTTCACAACAAACTGCTCATAAAGCCCCAAGCGTCCCCTGTACCCCGTCCCGTTGCACTGAGGGCAGCCGACGGGCTCGAACGCCGTCTTTACGCCTGCCTTCGCCATGACGGACGGAACTCGCGCCGCCCGCCGACAGTGCGGACAGAGTCGTCTCGCCAACCTCTGAGCCACTG
The DNA here is from genome assembly GCA_025997935.1 of Synergistales bacterium. Taxonomy (GTDB): domain Bacteria; phylum Synergistota; class Synergistia; order Synergistales; family Aminobacteriaceae; genus BNVG01. Next base: position 2,532 of record BNVG01000099.1, read on the forward strand.
TGCCTATTGTGCAACTCGCGGCCAGATACGGCTCTATGCCCATATCTACCAAACGCATGAGCGCCCCTATGGAGTCGTTTGTATGCAACGTGGATAGGACGAGGTGGCCCGTCAAGGAGGACTGCACGCCGATGTGAGCCGTCTCGAAGTCTCGCATTTCGCCTATCATGACGATGTCCGGGTCCTGGCGCAAAATAGAACGGAGGGCCGCCGCGAAAGTGACTCCGGCCTTCTCGTTCACCTGAATTTGCCCCACTCCGGGGAGGGCGTATTCTATCGGATCCTCGACCGTGATTATATTGACCTGCGGCTTCGCCAGGGCCTGAAGAATAGCGTAAAGGCTCGTCGTCTTGCCGGAGCCAGTGGGGCCGGTGAACAAAATCATGCCGTGCGGGCGATAGATTAGGCTTTCCATGACCTCGCGCTCGGCCTTCTCCATGCCGAGATCCTCAAGCGTGAGAAGTCCGTGTCCCTTGTCCAGCATACGCATGGCTATGCGTTCTCCGTGCTGTGTAGGCACGAGGCCGACGCGGATATCGACGGCTTGCTCGCCGAGCGTTATGCCTATTCTGCCGTCTTGCGGCGCCATATGTTCCGCTATGTCCATCTTGGCCATGACTTTTATGCGGCTGGTCAACGGCGCCTGGTGCGTACGCGGCAACCTGAGACGATCCTGTAACACGCCGTCCACTCGGAAACGTATAAGCACCTCATCCTCGTAAGGCTCGACGTGAATGTCCGTGGCGCGCTGTTTCAGGGCGTCCACAAAAAGGCCGTTGACAAGGCGGATAACGGGGACTTCGACGGAGTCGCTCAACACGTCCTCGCGGCTCAGGTCGTCTATGTCGTCTATGCCCTCCATGCTCTTGGCCGCCTCGTCGGCCGCCACGCTGCGAATGTCGTAGAGCGTGTGGAGGCTCTCTGATATATCCTTGTCAGGGTAAATTTCCAAATCTATCGGATAACCCAGAGCTACGCCAAGCATCTGTGCCTTGGGCCAGGCGTCGAACGACACGGCCCCCACTATCAAAATCCCGTTTTCGATACGCAGAGGCAATATCTTGGACGAGCGCAGAACATCCAACCCCATCGATTCGGGGAGAAGCGAGCTGATGACCTTGGCCTCCGGCAAAGAAGACGATGGCGTCAGAGTTTCAACAGGCTCGGAAACGGTCGTTTCGTTTGGCGTGTTTTCCATAATTACTGAGTCTTTATGCTTTTGCGATAAAGCTCTCTGAAACGGTTGTTTATCTCTTGTTCCATCGGGCTCATATCGCCCATATCAAGCCCGAGCCTGACGTCTCCCGACGTCATGACGGCATCCCGCGTGGCGGCTCGCATCTGCTCGTTGTTTTGGATTATCTGAGGCGTCAGAAATATAATGAAGTCGATTTTCTCTTTATCCTTGGCGATTTTCTGAAAGAGTCCGCCGATAAGCGGGATGTACGACAACCCGGGGACGCGCCTTTTCAAAGAGCGCTCCGTCTCTTTCACTATGCCGCTCAGGATGATGGTCTCCCCATCCGCCACGACAACGGAGGTTTTGACCTGCCGCTTCGCCGTTGTGGGCGTAACGTTGCCGATAGCGGTTACCAAATCTTCCGTGGTTTGATTTATGTCGAGAGCTATGACGTTTCCGCTTCGGATATGAGGCGTTACCGTCAGAGTCAGTCCGGTGTCTTTATAGTCGAAGTTGTTCTGAATGGAACTCGGGTTGGATATGTCGGACGTCGAACCCTTCATCACGGGGACGACCTGGCCCACCTGAAAAGAGCTTTCCTTGTTGTCCGTGCACATTAGGCGCGGCATGGAAAGGACGTTGATGGCGTCATATTTTTTGAGCATGTCGATGGCCACGTAAGCCAGCGGCATCGGGTTGTAATTTGTGACGCTGTGAGAAGGAGTGTAAGTGCCGTCCGCGTTCTGTTTCTCCGGCATCCATTCCTCTTTGCGGAGAATGTCGGTGAACAGCTGCTGAAACTGAGCCGGAATACCCCCCTCGCCCAACTGAATCCCCCCGCCGAGAAGCAGGTCTCCGAACATCTGTCCGCCGATAATCGACCAGTCTATGCCGGCTTTGTCCAAGTTGGATACGTTTATCTCCGCCAAAAAGCCGCGGATAAGCACTTGCTTGGGCTGAACATCTATCTCGTCCAAAATTTTTTCGAGCGCGTCGTACTGGCGTTGCGTGGAGGCGAAGATGAGGCTGTTTGTCGTCACGTCCGGCACGACGGTGGCCGGAATTTTTCCGTCCTGCGCCGGCTGGAGCATGGCCGACGCCGCCAAGACTTTGCCTATCTGCTCGGCGGCGGCGGTAGCGTCGACGTTTTTGAGCTTATATATATGAAAATCGCCTGTTTTGGAGTCCACGTCAAGCGACGCGATAATGTTCTTCGCTTCCTCGAGAACCCTTGGCTCCGCCACGACGACGACCTGACGGCTGTTCGGGTCGGGAATAGCGGCGAGTCCACGAAGCGTACCTCCGGTTTGCGCTATGGCGTTGAGCTGAGTCGCCACGACGGTCACATCGGCAAATTTTACCTGAAAGGTCTTGCTCGACCTCGCGCTCGACGGGACGTCTAACTTACGCACCAAATCCACGGCTTTATTTACGTCGGTAGAGCGCCCCTGCAAAAGAACGCTTCGCCCCGTGCCGACTGGCACAACTAAGAGAGATTGTCCGAAAACCTGCTGCAAGGACTGAATCATATAGTCGGCGACGACATAATCGATGGGCGCGATATAAGTCACTATCTCCTCCCCGTAGCCCGGGCCGCCCTTGCCCATAGATACGTATGGCGCGGCTATGGGCGCTCCCTGCACAAGTTTACTGTAGCTTCCCATATCCTGAATTGCAAATCCGCTGGTCTGAAGAATAGACAGAAAAATCTGCCTTGCGTCATGGAGATTGGAGGGCTTGGGAGATATTATTGTCACTTTGCCCGCCGCGTTGGGCGGGACGATGATGTTCTCCTGCAAAAGCTCGGACATGAAGCGCACGAACTTCACGAGGTCTATATCCTTGAAATTGAACTGCACAATCCCGGCGCGCCTCATGGCCTGAGCCGCCTCGACAAGGGTTTTTTCGTCATCCTCTTCCGCGGCGGGCAAAGACTCTGGCGCGGCGAACGTCGGCGCGGGCAAAAGCAATCCCAAAAAAAACGAAATAAACAAAATATATAACCATAAGTTATTTTTACGTAATTTCCACAGACTATTATTTTTTTGCAAAATAACCACCCTTTTTAAGAATCAAACTTCCTAAAAATCCCCGCTAACTTTGCAGGAACAAAACAATCTCCCTGTCATCAATCTCCACGGTCAGCCTTCTGAAAGACAACTCCAGCCCGTCCATTATAGGAACGGAGTCCTCTTCGACGCTCCATCTTACGATATAGGGACTGCCCTCGTCCTGTCTTTCGCCGCTGTTCGTCATATCGCCTTTTGTGAGAAAATCAAGATAGACTTTCTGCGCCTCGTTCAAAAGCGCGCGCTCCGTCTCCACCATGGTCAACATGCGAAGCGACACGCCTATAAGCGTATATCCGGCCGTAATGACGAGGCTGACTACCACCACCGACACCATGACCTCTATAAGAGTGAAGCCGCTTTTTCGCCGTGTTTTCCTCACGCTATTTCACCATATACCGCAAAGACGTGGACGCGCCGCCGCGCGAGACCTCTACGTCAAAACGGTCGCTGTTCATAAGCGAGTTTATGGAGTTGGTTATGTCTACCATATTACGCAAGGGGATGCCGTTTATGGAGCTTATAACATCGTCTTCCCTTACGCCGAGCTGGTTCAATATACTCTCTTCATTTATCCATTCGACTTGAATGCCGTTTCCCTCCGACGACGGGCGAATACGCACGTTTTTCATCTCGTCAAACGGGTTTTCCATCAATGAGTTTATAAGCTCCTGGCTGACTATTCCCGCTTCCCCTCCGGGGCTGGCGGGGACGACCTGAACCCCGACGGCGAGCGCGGGAGCTTTGGCGATGGGCGCTACGGCTTGCTTTTGAACAGGTCGGGACAAAGCGCCGTAAAGAAGCTCTTTGACGACACGTTCGCCGTCCTTGGTAAATATGGCCTCGGTATAGCTGACCGCTTCCAAGGTGTAAACGTCAAAGCTGCTGCCCACCAACACAAGGTGCGTCTTGCCTTCGTCCTCCATCCAGGCCAAAACGCCGGGTGAAGTCCCCCTCAGAACCGCCGTGGCCAAAGACCCTACGATAACGGGCCCGATGTCCTCGCTCACCGTACTCTGAACGGCTTCAGGCAAAGGCATCGGCGTGACCTTGAATGGGTTTGCGGCCAAAAATGTCTTCATATCATGCATTTTTAAGGGCGCGACCTCGCCGCTCGACGTCGACGCGACGGCAAGCTGACGCGCGCCGGCGTTATACCGGTCGAGCCAGGCCCCAAGACATGCCATGCAAAACCAGCCGCAGATAACGCCCGTCAAAATTGGTAGCGCCCAGGTCCACAGTCGAAACGCCAAAGTTTCGGACTTGTCGTTCATCATCTGCGAAGCGCCCAGCGCCCCTGCCCCTCTTGTTCGAGAGGCATGATATTTTGTAAAAGAGGCAAAACCTCTTTGTCGAAAGGCTCAGATTTGACGTTCAGCGTTACTGCCGCGCGCTGAATAATTCTCTCGGCGGAAAGGTCAATAAATAAGTCTCCGTTCATCGAAAGATCTCCGTTGCTCCTGATGCCCTCCATAAAAACACTGTCGCCGCGAACGCCCACGGCAAGGCGACCGTCGCCTAAGTCTATCCCGGGGATTTTTTTAAGCGGCGTCACGGCTATCTCGCCAAGCGCGCCGCCCGTAAAAGACAGGTGGCATGACAGCGATAAGCTCAAAACAGAAGACAGGACATCCGGCACGACGGTCAAAGTCCTGAACGACAGGTCAGTCATGCCGTTCAACTTGTGGGTTCTGAGGTTTTCGACAGAAAATCCGCCGCTGACGTTCTTGACGGAAGAGTACGCAACGCCTGACGCCCGTAGCGCGCGCTCACCAATTTCGCGCCAAGGCATAAAAAACCACGTTGCGACGGCGAAAGCGGCGATAAAAAGCGTTATCTTCAAACACAACCTGATTATCTTCATCTTCATCCTTGAGTTTTGCCCCTCT
>BNVG01000100.1 GCA_025997935.1 Synergistales bacterium
TTATGGTGTTTACGTTGATTCCAAGACACTCGGATATCTCCTTTGACGTCTGCATTCCGGCCTGTTTGAGGTGGTCGATTATCGCGGTCTGGTCTTTGTTGAGCGAGAACGTGTCGGCGTCGCCCTCAAGCCGCCATCCGAAGCCCGTCAGCGTCATGGCAAGCTCGGCCTCCTCCACGTCGCGCCCCGTCACGCGCAGCATACCGATGTTCTGACAACGCCCGCGCTTGAGAAACAGGAGCGTATCAGCCGCCCCCGCTAAGCCCTGAGTGCCTGAAACCTCGTTGAGCCAGTCGTCCTCGTCTTTCGCCTTTTTGGTGTGGTGTATGATGAGCACCGAAACGCCGTAACGGTCGGCTATTGTCTTTATCGCGCTTACGGCGTCGTAGTCGCTCCCGTAGCGGTCAACGTCTCTGCCGTGCGGCTTTCTGAACTTCTGCAAGGTGTCGATGATGACGAACCGCGCTTTCGGGTGGTTTTTGAGCCAGCCGTCAATCCAGAACTCGCCGCCCTCGTGCTGTCGCGGTATCTCAGTCACAAGCGTTAAACGGGACAAATCGGCGCGTTCCGATATGCCTGATTCGACAATGCGCGTCTTCAAACGCCGCTCGGTGTCCTCAAGGGCGAGATAGAGAACGTTTCCAAGCTCAACGTCGATATTTCCCATAGCCACGCCGCCCACGGATATGGCCAAAGCGAGGTGCAGCGCGAGTATGGATTTCCCGACCTTGGGGCCGCCGCAAAGGATTGAGCAACCCGACGGCAAAAAGCCCTCGACAGCCCACTTCATATCGGGGAACTTCTTAGACATAAGCTCGTTTCCCTCCACCGCCCTGACGCGCCCCTCTAACTTTTTGGCGGCGGCGTGTTCCCTTATCTCAGGTTTGGCGCGATCTCGTGAAAGCGCGTCGGCAATGGCTGTTTTAATTGTCCTTTGCGCGTCCGCGAAACCAAAGGCTTTAACGTAGTCGTTCCAGTCCGTACCGGATTGCATTTCGCCAAAGGTCGGGAAAACAACACCCGCGAGGCCGAGACGTTTTACCGCCTCCTGCGCTTTGGTAAGGCCGGGGTTGCCGGGCGTTGCCTCGTCGTTGTCGGCGGCTATGATTACGGGAACTTTGGGATAGGCCGCTTTCAACCCCTCGGCCACGGCGTAGAGGTTGCCGCAGGTCATGGCGGCGTAAACCGCCGCGCCCGTCATCTCAAACACCGAAGCCCCTGTCGCGTAGCCCTCGCAAACAATGATTAAAGACGAGTCCTGACGGAGAGAGCCGCCGATGTAGGCGCAAAGCCCCGTTGTCGAGACTCCTGGGTAAAAGCTCTTGTCGCCGCTGGCTGAAATAGTCTGGTAGCTACGCCTGAACATTTTGCCGTCCGCAGTGATGAGCGGGACAATCAGCTTTCCGTCTCGCGCGAAAAGGTTATGCGCCTCTATGCCTTTAGCCTTTAGATACGGGTGATTCGCGTCCGCTTTCAGCATATGGGCGAGTTGTCTTTCGGCCTCTTTCATGGCCTCGGCTTGCGCCGCTAACCGCATTTGTTCGCGCTCGGCCTGACGCTCCTTGTATGCCTTGGACTCAGAGGCCAGCCTGAGACGTCGCGACTCGTCGGCTCGGAGGTCGCGAGTGTCGAACTTCCAGTTGATTGAACCCGCGCCCGTCTTCCAGCTACCGATATACCCCGCCGGGTAGCCGTCAGTGTAGACGCAGTAATAGCCGTTGTCGCTCCCCGCTCTGTCGCCCTCGACGGTGTAACGGTGCACCGAGCCGTCCATGTTCAGCGTGATGTTGCCGTCGTGGGGCGAGAGGTTGCAGAGGCGCATGAAGTCGCGGACTTGGGCCTCGATAACCGAGTTGTCTATTTGGAAGTCAGGCATGATTTACCCTGTTTCTCCCGGACAACGACATACGCGAGTTGCGTTTGCGTCAGGCCGCGGCGCTCACGGGCGGATTTTAGTTCGAGCATTAAATAACCTCCTATCACGATATACGTATAATGGTTTATTAAAACATCGTGTAGTTTAATACTATGTTTGCGGTTAGTCAATATGTTGTTTGTGTATAAATGAATAAAATATGGTTGCATATTAAGGTTGGATTGATGGAATTACATATAGTGATGAGATATTAATTATTAGGATAAGTGGAAAGGAGATAGCGCATGGCAAACAACATCAAGCGTATTAGGCTTATGCGCGAAATACCGCAGATAGAACTTGCGCGGATAACGGGCGTTGTTCCCGCGTTGATGAGTCGATGGGAAAGGGGGGCTGTTCTAAGGATTATCGTCTATATCACACCGAAGTATTTCTCGAAAAACATCTTAATGCGTTCAATGACACCACGCTTTTTTTCTGCGCGATTGCCACCGCCGAAGCGCGATACTGGCGGGAGTATTTGGTCGATGTCCGTTCCTGTGGTTTTGAGCGCACCGTCGCGAAATGAGTTCACAATCAATCGGCGCGTTTCATCTTCTTTCAAACTCTCGTCAGCGATGAGTGCGGTTAGTTCTTGCTCCTTGCGTTCGGCAACATATTTATGCCAGTCATCAGATACCTTTGTGCTGACATTTATCGTTTCAATAAAACTTTCTATGAGTTCCTTTTTGCTACGCAACTGGATACTTGCGTTAATCGCCTTATCAATTTGAGTTAGGATATTTTTATCCTTGCAGTTAGAAGCGTGATACTTTTCGACGAGCATCAAAATATAATCTATGTTCACCTCAATTTGACGGATTAGCTCAAGCTCAAACACGATGTCGTCGTTTATATTTTCCTTGTCTGCGTTCTCTCCTTTGCGATACTTTTGATAGAGGTCAATATACTCGCTCTGATAATCCTGAAAGTTGCGCTCCGTTAAAATCTCTTGCCCGGAGAAATCATCAAATGCTGTGAGGATATTGCGTAGTCTTAATATCGTACCATACAGTTTGATAAAGTCTTTCTCCGCCTGTTCCCCGATTATAGTTTGACCAAGCGGATATATTGATTGAAGCGCCGCGATACGTTCCTTGTACCCTTCGATATGTTCGCTACCGTCCTCATAGCCGTTGTAATATTCATTATAGCTTTTTAGCAAAACGATACCGCCTGCTTGACTATCGCCAAACAGCGCGATAGCCTCGTCGGTTGCGTGCTTGAGGTCGCGGAAACAGACGATATTTCCGAATGTCTTAACAGCGTTCAATATACGGTTCGTGCGTGAGAACGCCTGAATAAGTCCGTGTTGTTTTAAGTTCTTATCCACCCATAGTGTGTTTAACGTAGTTGCGTCAAAACCGGTTAGAAACATATTCACGACAATGAGTAAATCAACTTCGCGACTTTTCACGCGGAGCGATAGGTCTTTATAAAAATTTTGAAACTTGTCGCTTGAAGTATCGAAGTTTGTCTTAAATGCTTTGTTATAATCAGCGATAGCTGAATCAAGAAAGTCACGCGATATTTTATCCAAACCTACCGCATTAGGATTTTCGTCCGCTTCTTCTTCGTTTGATGCATAACTGAATATGGTCGCTACACGGAGTTTCTTACCTGTGCGCTCTGCCAACTGTCGTTTGAACTCTGCGTAATAGAGCATAGCCGCCGATATTGATTGTACAGCAAATATGGAGTTGAACCCCATAAGCCTCTGACCTTTTAGCTCGTATGAACTATTGCGCTTTGTCTTTTGGTCAAAATGCTCCAATACATAGCTGACAACTTCACGAATCCGCGCAGGAGCGGCTAACGCGCTTTCGGTATCAATCGCTCGCACTTGCTTGTCAGCCGTATCATTTCGTTGCCTTATTGTGTCAACAAAGTCGATACGAAATGGCAGAACATTTTCATCGTTAATAGCATTAACGATTGTATAGGTGTGAAGTCGTTCACCGAAAGCCTGTTCAGTAGTTTTTAACGTAGGATTGCCGCCGCTGCCGCTATTAACGGAGAATATGGGCGTACCCGTAAACCCAAACAAATGGTACTGCTTAAATGCTTTTGTAATCGCAATGTGCATATCGCCGAACTGCGAACGATGACATTCATCGAAAATAATCACGACGTGTTTCTTATATATATCGTGCTGTTTGTTCTTGCCGATGAATATGTCAAGTTTTTGAATGGTCGTGATAATTATTCTCGCGTCCGGGTTTTCCAACTGCTTTTGTAGGATTGCCGTGGACGTGTTGCTGTTCGCCGCACCTTTTTGGAAACGGTCATATTCTTTCATCGTCTGATAGTCAAGGTCTTTACGGTCAACAACAAACAGCACTTTATTAACATAGGGTAACAGCGTCGCAAGCTGCGCGGTCTTAAAGCTCGTCAAAGTCTTGCCGCTGCCTGTCGTGTGCCAAATATAGCCGCCTGCGTCGATTTTGCCGAGTTTTTTGTAGTTGGTCGCGATTTCTATACGACTTAAAATCCGTTCTGTTGCCGCAATTTGGTATGGGCGCATTACAAGCAGCATATCTTCGCTTGTAAATACACAGTATTTCGATAGAATATTCAAAATAGTGTGCTTGGCGCAAAAGGTCTTAGTAAAATCCACAAGGTCCGCAATAGCACGATTTTCCGCATCAGCCCAAAACGAGGTGAACTCAAAGCTGTTGCTTGTTTTTTTGCTCTTGCGGCGCTCGCCGTCGCGCTGTTCCTTGATATGTGCGTTGCGGGTAGTATTTGAGTAATACTTCGTATGGGTTCCGTTGCTGATAACAAAAATCTGTGTATACTCAAATAAGCCCGAACCTGCCCAAAAGCTATCACGCTGATAGCGGTTAATCTGATTGAACGCCTCGCGGATAGCCACACCGCGACGTTTTAGCTCGATATGCACAAGCGGCAAACCGTTGACAAGAATTGTAACATCGTAGCGAGTATCGTGAGTGCCGCCATCTTCTTCATACTGGTTGATAACCTGTAATTGGTTGTTGTGTATGCACTTTTTATCAAGCAAGTAGATGTTTTTACTCGTGCCGTCATCGCGGCGCAGCACCTGTATATAATCGTCTTGAATACGGCGGGTCTTTTCGACGATGCCCTCAGTAGCCTTAACCAAACACTTATTGAGCAGTTGTTCCCATTCGGATTCGGAAAACACAACATCATTGAGCGTTTCCAACTGCCGTCTAAGGTTTGCAACAAGTTCCGCCTCGTTGCGAATAGGCAGATAGCCATAGCCCTGCGCCGTAAGCAAACGAATAAACTCACGCTCAAGCTCCGCTTCGGACTGGTAAGCATCCGAACGCGTGCCGACAGGCGTGTATTCCGCGACGACCGTCGCTTCATTCATCGTCGCGACGATGTTATAGGTGCTATCGTTGTTCATTACGCAACTTTCTCCTTAAAGGTCAGCAGTTTATCGCGATAATACTCATATTGCCGTTGCCGAGCCGCGATTTCGGCGGGAAGTCCTGCTGTAATGTCCGTAGTCAGCGTGTCGAATTTGTCGAGGATTTCTACGATGCGGGCTTGCTCGTCAAGTGATGGGAGCGGGATTTCAAAGGCTCTGACCTTTGAATCTGATATTGCGGGATATGCCGACCCCTCTTGGTTCTTCTCCACATAGTCATAAAAATCCGTTGTGGAAATACAATAGTAAACCCATTTCGGAATCGCATTGACTTTATCGGCTCTCAATACGCAGTAACCCGTGCTTGCGACTTCTCCTGTGTAATCATCGCCGATAAAAGCGAACCGCTGAAGCGTCGGACGAGTTGTAGCAAATATTACATCGTCCGATTCAATCAGTTTTTGCGCTCGGCTCGGAGCATTTTTGGCGTTCACTATCGTTACGTCGGTGATGGCGTGGGTATCGCGGCTAACCGAAGTCAAATCAATATAGTGATATGACTTATTGGTTTCTTTCCACTTAATGTTACTCGTCGCTATGCACACCTCGCCCAGTGTTATCCATCGTACCCGTTGTCTGTCTGTCACGGATTGTGTTGCGGTTTTCTCAAATGTCAAGAGGAAATCACGATAATACTCATATTGTTTTTTTCTCGCTGTAAGCTCCGCTGTAAGCTCCGCTGTAAGCTCCGTGAACGTGTCCAAAATGCGGACAATTTCGGCTTGGACGGGGAGCGGCGGGAGGGGGATTTGCATATCAAGAACTTTTGCCATACTTGGATGCTGTATTCCCGAACCACGATAATAAGACTGAATTTCGTTCGCTTTATTCAACATAAAGTAAAACAAAAATTTATTATCAAGCACATCAGTATCAAGCGAAGTTGCCAAACGATTATCAGCAGTTATAAATTTACCTTTATAATACTGCACGTTTGCCGTTCCGCCCCACGGAATAGTTACAACTTCGCCTTCGTCAACTTTACTGTCGGCCATTTCGGCGGTTGTGTATAATTCTGAGTCGTTAGTTGTTAGCAGTTTAATATCACCATATACAACAGATAATTTTTTCAAATCATTTGCAAGAAGATAATGATATTTAACAACTTTCTTTTGTTTATGGTTTTCTACTGCATTGAATTTTTTGTCCCAAGCGGTAACTTCCCATAAATGTTTATACTCCACCCCATTAGGGCAGTGTTGTTGTATTAGCTGTTCAAGTTTGTTCATTCTACTCCCTCCTTTTTCAACACGCTTTGCAAACGTGCCGTAAGTTTTTGTTTCAAATCGTCCTCGTTGTCGTAGAGTATGATGTTGTCCCCGCGAACATCGAAATGAACCCCGCTCGAATCGAAGAAGTCTTTTGGGCAAGTAAAAATTAGTTTAATAGGGTGATTGCAGAGTTGCAATCCACGCGCCACGCCCGCTTCATAGTATACGCCACCGCGATTGCCGGTAAGGTCTGCTATAAGGGCGACCGAATCCGCTATCTCCGTCGTAATCTCGCCGATAATAGAACCGTTATACTGCTTCTCTTCTATTCTCATCGCCGCGTAATTCAGTGATTGGATTACCGGTTTTAGCGCGTTTTCATATACGCTCCAAACCGTTCACTATCTCCGCAATCTCTTCCGGCGAGGGCAAAAGCGATTTCATATCCTCCGGCAAGGTATCGTGGAACGAGTACGTCGCCACACCAATAGGCACATTTGCAGAGCGAAGCGTATATTCCACCTTTGTGCGGTTCTTGCTCTTACATATGATTATACCGATTGACGGATTCTCGCCGGGAAGTTTTACGGTTTCGTCAAGAGCAGTCAAGTAAAACTGCATTTTTCCCGCGTATTCCGGCATAAACTCTCCAATTTTGAGTTCAAGCGCGATTAGGCTTCGCAATCGTCTGTGGAACAGGAGTATGTCAATATAACTGTCATCGTCTGCGGCATCGACGTGATACTGATTGCCGACGAACGTGTAATCACCACCCATTTCAATCAAAAACGTCCGAATGTTGCGGAGTAGTCCCGCTTCAAGTTCTGCCTCGCTATGTTCCACGCCCATTTCGATAAAGCCGTAGACATAAAGATTCTTAACGCCGAAATTGAGCGTATTGTCTCACGCGAGGGCGTTTTGCGTAGCGAGATTGACGCGATTATTGCGGAGATTGAAGGTGCGACAATAT
>BNVG01000101.1 GCA_025997935.1 Synergistales bacterium
CTTATAGAGATTAGCGGGCGGCCATGAAGGACTGCGTATGGTTTGTCTCGGGCTTCCACAAGCCCTGGGAGGCAAGCGTCGTGGCCGGCTTGGCGAATGTTTTGAACGCCGCGCGCAAGGAAGACGGTATGCCGCCGCTTCGCCTGTATGTCTACGGCGGAACCAGGAATTTTCGTATAGGGGGCGCTCTGTCCTGGGCTTCCCTGACTTTTATTGAACGTATGTCCGCGATGTTCTTCAGGGGTAAATTGTGGCATCTGTGGGGAGAGCCTCCTTTTTGGTGGAGATTTATAAGGCTTCGCGCCCGCACGGTTCACACGTCTCTTGATGACAACCCAAACTGGATGGGACATCCGACGCGCATGTTCGCCGAACAAGCCGACTGCGGCGAGAGCGTCGTCAGGCCCACTTTCGAGGTCAGGGTTTCCGTGGCTGGAAACGATAAGGATATATCCGAGAAACAGGACAAAGACAAAAACGCGGCAGTAGTGATTATGGACGGGCCGCAAGACGTACCGGAGGACGTGAGTATCGAAGCGGTTTTTCCTACCGACTCGAGCGCGGCTTATGCCGTTGCGCTGTTCACGGAGGACTCGCCATCCGGCGCGCTCTTGGCCGCGTCTTTGACCATGCAGGGTATCCCTGTGATAGCAGGTTCCATACTGAAAGGGCGATCTTATCTGCGCTGCCTCTTGGGGAGCGACGGCTATATCACGCTGAAAAGCCGCGACGCCGAGGGGTGGCGAAGCGCGCTGAGTAGCGCGAAGGGTGAGCCGGGGCGTTCCGCTTCGGCGGGCGCGCGAAGATTTCTGAATGAAAACTACTCCGCCGCCGCGTCGCTCGAGAGTCTCGAGGCGCTTTATTGAGCAAAGCGGCGGCGTGGTTGGTCGAGGGGTTTCGCGCGACAGCGAAACGCGGATGGCGGGCGTCTTGCGAAGCCGCCGTCCTCCGCGCGCTTCTTAGAATAATAAGGCCGCGCGGCAGGCGCATACTTTCAAACCTCGCCCTCGCCTATCCCGAAAAAGACGAGCGGTGGCGCAAGGACATGAGAGGCCGCGTCTACGACCACTTAGGGTGGATGCTGACCGAGCTTCTGACGTTGCAGCGCGACCCCCTGCAAGCCCTTGAATGGGTGGAAGAAACGAGGGGCGCGCAGTACATCGAACCCGCCATAGAGGCCGGCAAGGGCGTGATTTTTTTGGGCGCTCACTACGGCAACTGGGAGTTAGCGGCCGCTTGGTACGCCCAATACCTGAAACAAAAAGGGCTTCACAATTTTTATATAGTCTCTCAGGATATGAGAGACCCAGACCTGTCGGACATTCTCGAGCGGTTTCGCGCAAACGCCGGGATAAAACTCCTGCCCAAATCGACTTCTACTTTAGAATTTATTAAATTATTGAAGGGCGGCGCCCATGTGGCGGCGCTGGCCGATATTTCATGGCTCGGGGGCGTGACCCTGCCCTTCATGGGGCAGCCCTGCACGCACACGATGGGGCCCGCCGTTCTGGCCGCCATCTCCGGCTCCCCTATAATTCCCGTAGCTCTATACCGCAAAGCCCCGTTTCGTCACGCCATAGAGTTTTTCCCGCCGGTCTCGGTCAGAGAGGAAAAAAATCGACGCCTTAAAATAGAACTCACAGCGCGCGAGATAATAAGCGCGACCGAGCGCATGATAGCGCCACAGCCGGAGCTGTGGTTTTGGCTTCATAATCGTTGGAAACGTCCGCTGTGAGAGTTTTTTTGCTATAATTACGCGTGAAGGAGTTGACCTTATATGATAGACCGTTACGCCACAAAGGAAATGTCAAAAATCTGGAGCGAGGAAAATCGCTTGGATGTAATGTTGAAAGTCGAATTGGCCGTATGCGAGGCCTGGGCGAAATTGGGCGAGATACCGCTCGACGCTTTGGATGATATTCTAAAAAAAGCGTCGGTTTCCGCGCGTCGCGTCGCTGAGATAGAGGCCGAGACGCACCACGACGTCATAGCCTTTGTCAGCGCCGTCGCCGAAACAATCGGAGAAAACGGACGCTTCGTGCATCTCGGCCTGACCAGTAGCGATGTTTTGGACACCGCGTCGTCTGTGATGCTGCGGCAATCGCTTGCCCTTATCGGCTCTGGCTTGTCGGATTTGAGGCGCGCCGTTCTGGATAAAGCCCTGGAAAATAAATATTTGCCATGTATAGGGCGTACGCACGGCATTCACGCCGAGCCGATGACTCTGGGGCTAAAGTTTCTGAACTGGGCCGCCGAGCTTGACCGCGACATAGCGAGACTCGGCCTCGCCGAAAGTCAGATAGCGGTCGGCAAAATCTCGGGAGCTGTCGGCACTTACGCTATGTGTCCGCCTGAGATTGAAAGAATAGTCTGTGAAAAACTCGCGTTGTCTCTACCTGATGTGGCAAACCAGATTTTGCAGCGCGACAGACACGCCAACGTTCTGAACGCCTTGGCTTTACTCGGCTGTGGGTTAGAACGCATGGCCACGGAGATACGCCATCTCCAGCGCACCGAGGTCGCGGAAGTTTTCGAGCCGTTCGCCAAAAAGCAGAAGGGTTCGAGCGCGATGCCCCACAAGCGCAACCCCATAAAATGCGAACGCGTATGCGGAATGGCCCGCCTGTTGCGCGGTTACGCGGCGACTGCCATGGAAAACGTCGCGCTGTGGCACGAGCGCGACATCAGCCATTCGTCCACGGAGCGCGTTATATGGCCCGACTCCTTCAGCATAGCCCACTTTATGCTTAAAGATATGAAAACGATTGTGGATGGTCTTGTCATAAATAAAGAGAATATTCAAAAAAATCTCGACCTTACCGGCGGTTTAATATATAGTCAAAGGGTGTTGCTTCATCTCGTTGACAAGTTGAAACTGCCGCGCGAGACGGCCTACGCCATAGTGCAGAGCAACGCCATGCGAGCCACTGACGGCGAGGGGAATTTCTTCGACCTCCTGAAATCCGACGAAAGACTGCGTTCCCTTATAGACGAGGCCGAGCTGCGCTCTCTTTTTAACGTCGATTTTTACACTAAGCGCGTAGACTATATTTTTAAGAATTTTGAGTGACTTTAACGAGCTTGACGCGGCCGAGGCCGAGAAATACGTAGACAGCTTCTGCGCCTACCTTGTGGCCGAGCGCGGGCGTAGCTCTTTGACGGCCGCGAGTTACTCTTCGGATTTGAAGCAGTGGCTGAATTTTTGTACGGACAGGAAATGCCCGGCGTTTCCGCCGGCGCTGTCCGACATCTCCGCTTTTCGCCGCTTGATGGACGAGGATGGAAAGGCCCGCTCCACGCAGCAGCGGCACGTGGCGGCGATGCGCTCTTGGATAAATTTTATGGGGATGGAGGAGCATAAAGACTACGACATCCCGCTGCCCGAGCTTCCCGGCAAGACGGTGAAAGAACCGCGTATACTGAACGAGGCCGAGGTAAACCGTCTCCTGAACGTCTGCGACGGCGACGAACCGTTGGCCGTGCGGGACAGGGCCATCTTTGAGATAGGCTACGGTTGCGGCCTGAGGGTGAGCGAGATATGCGGCCTTAAAATTTTGAGCCTCGATTTCGAGTCCAAACTCCTGAGGACGAGAGGCAAGGGCGACAAGGAGCGGGCGGTTCCGTTTTTGGGCGCGACGGCGGAGCGCGTTAAGCGCTATCTGGATTTCGCGCGTCCGAAATTGGCTGTCGCCGGGCGTGACAAGAACGTTTTTTTGTCGTTCTCGGGACGCGCTTTGCAACGCCAGGATATATGGCGCATTCTCAGAAAGCGCGGCCGCGCGGCCGGAATAACCGAATCGAGGCTGTATCCGCATATTTTGCGCCACAGTTTCGCCACGCACCTTTTGGCGCGCGGCATGGATATGAGGACGTTACAGGAAATGCTCGGACATTCTTCGATAGTGACCACACAGGTCTATTCTCATTTTGACAGGGAGATGAGAACGGTTTATGACCAGTTTCATCCAAGGGCCTGAAAGAAACTCAGAAAAGAAACCAGAACACGCTAAAAACTAAGAGAGGCGGTTAGTTGAAATGATTTTTGACGAGAGGATTTACTACGAGGACGCCACGGAAGCCCTTCAATATATACAAAGTATTATCGGGCATTTCAAGCCCAAGACGGCCATCGTGCTTGGAACGGGGTTGGGGAGCGTAGCCAATGACGTTCAGGACCCCATAGTTATAGAGACCAAGAATATTCCGCATTGGCCTCATTCCACAGCCCCTGGACACGCAGGACAGCTTGTTTTCGGAGGTCTCGGCGGGAGGGCAGTGTTGGTTCTGAAGGGGCGCGTTCACTATTACGAGGGATATACCATGAAAGACGTTATATTCCCGACGCGGGTTATCGGTATGCTTGGCGTTTCGCAGTACATAGCCACAAACGCGTCGGGAGGCATCGACGACTCGCTGAAACCAGGCGATCTGGTGCTTATAAAAGACCATATAAACTTCATGGGGAACAATCCGCTGAGAGGCCCCGCGGAGCCCCAATGGAACGCCCGTTTCCCCGATATGACCCGCGCTTACAGCCCGCGCCTTATATCTATTTTTGAGAAGCTGGGCTCGCGTCTCGAGATTCCGCTGAAAAAAGGAGTTTATATAGCGTTCAGCGGGCCTTCTTACGAGACCCCGGCCGAGATAGTGATGGCCCGCATGATGGGGGCGTCCGTCGTCGGAATGTCTACCGTTCCGGAGATTATAACGGCCAATGCTATGGGACTCGAAAACGCCGTCATCTCCTGCGTGGGGAACCCGGCGGCTGGCTTAGGCGGGCTTGAACACGAAACGCTTACCGAGGAGGAAGTAATAGCGGCGTCAGAAAGCGCGTCCGGGCGTGTAGCCTCTCTCCTGAGCGCGATGATGAAATACCTCCAGGAAGAAGCGTAGGGTAGAGCGTGAAAAAGACAATTTTCAAATATGCCGGTAAAGCCGTACTTGTACTGTGTTGTATTCTGTCGTCTGTTTGCCGCTCCGACGCGTCCACGTCCGTCACCTTTCCCGACAGCTGGGACGTAGGGCAGGCTTTTGCCATCGCCCTGTCGTCCCACACGCCTTATGAGGAGCCGACGGTCAACTGGTTGGGGAGAACGGTCTCTCTTGACGTCGAGCCGGGGCGCGAGGGATATGTCTCTTATGGGCTACTCGGCTCTTACGTGCGAGACGTCAAGCCCGGGGTTTATCCTCTCGATTTTGAATTTATCCAGGACGGGGAAAAATTTCTCGTCAAGTGCGAGGTGATTTTGAAAGAGAGGAAATATCAGGAGGAACATCTGAAGGTCGAGGATAAAATGGTGACGCCTCCGAAAAGCGAGCGGGACAGAATCCAAAAGGAAGCCCGCCTCACAGGAGCGGCTCTGAAGACAATGACGGTGAAACGCCGCTGGACGACCCCGCCGCGCAGGCCCGTTTCGGGTATATTCACGAGCGATTACGGTTTCAGGCGCGTATATAACGGCGTCCCGCGAGGGTATCACGCGGGGACGGATTTTCGCGCCCCCACAGGAACGCCCATATCCGCGCCTTTCGCCGGGGATGTCGTCTTGACCGGAAAATACTACTACTCTGGAGGCAGCGTTTTTATAGACTCCGGCAACGGTGTGGTGAGCGCGTTTTTCCATATGAGCCGCATCGACGTCAAAAAGGGCGACCGCATAGCGCAGGGGCAAGTCATAGGCGCGTCGGGAGCCACAGGACGAGTGACGGGGCCTCACTTGCACTACGCCCTGAACCTGTCCGGGCAGTACGTGGACGCCGCGCCTCTTTTCGAGACGAGCATAACCGCCCTTCTGAACGCCATGCAAAGCGAAGTCGTCCGCCCGTGAAGATTACGGTCTAAATCACATAATCCCAAAATTCTTCCTGAGCGAACTCCATGTTGCGCGCCTGAGTGTCCGGGGCGTCTTCTTTGAATTTCAGTTCGGGATCTCTTACGCTCACGCGCGTCTTTTCCGGAACGCTTTTCGTGATAAAGGCGTTGGAGCCGATGACTACGCCCTCGCCTATAACCGTGTTGCCGCCGAAGATGGACGTCCCGGAATAGATAGTGACGTGGCTTTCTATTGTGGGGTGTCGTTTCACGCCCCGCAACGTCTGGCCGCCCCGCGTAGAGAGCGCCCCAAGCGTAACGCCCTGATAAATTTTCACGTAATTGCCTATCAGCGTCGTTTCTCCGATGACTATGCCCGTGCCGTGGTCGATAAAAAAGTGATGTCCTATGGTCGCGCCCGGATGAATGTCTATGCCCGTGCGGCTGTGGGCGTGCTCGGTCATCATGCGCGGAATCAGCGGTACGCCCAGCAGATACAGCTCATGCGCCAGCCGGCTCACCATGATGGCGTAAATGCCGGGGTAGGACAAGACGATTTCGTCCGTACTGTAAGCCGCGGGGTCGCCGTCGTAAAACGCCTCCACGTCCGTCGCCAAGACGCGGCGCACATTAGGAATCCGCTCCAAAAAAGTGTTGGTGATGTACGCGGCCTCACGCTCGATGTCGAGGTCGTCCCTTTTTATGTTACGCAATGCCCGCGTTATCTGTTTTTGAAGGTGATAGATAAGCTCCTCCAAGAGCTCGCCGACGTAATATTCAATTGAGTCTTTTTTTAACAGCTTCTTACTAAAGAAACCCGCGAAGATAAGATCCCGCAATTTTTCGATAAGCTCGGCCACAACGGTATCGCTGATTTGGTTTTTAGACCCGATTTTGATGATGTGTTCTTCTTCGCGATAGCTTTCCAGAATCGCGTCAGTCAATTTGTGAATGTTGAAGCTGTCCTGAATGCCCATAACGATTTTTCTCCTCGTATAATGACAACAACCAAATAGGGCGACCGAGGGCGGTCGCCCCTACATTTTAACGCGCCAATGCGTGAAGCGCCTGAACCAACAGGTCTATCTCCGACGGCGTATTGTAGAACGCGAGCGAGGGACGCACCGCGCCCTCATAGCCGAAGTGACGTAAAATAGGCTGAGCGCAATGATGTCCGGCGCGCACTGCGATACCGGCTTTATCCAAATACTTGCCGACCTCCATATTGTCATGGCCGGCCAGAACAAACGACAGCACGCTGGCCTTGTTCGCCGCCGTACCTACAAGCGTCAATCCCGGAACCGTGCGGAGCTCTCTCATTCCGTATTCGACCAAATCGCGCTCGTAGGCGGCGATGTTCTCCATGCCAAGGGCGGACACGTAATCGATGGCCGCCCCAAGCCCTACAGCGTCGGCTATGTTTGCGGTTCCGGCCTCGAACTTATCCGGCGCTTTTTGATACAACGTCCGCTCGAAGGTTACGTCGGCTATCATGTTGCCGCCGCCCTGCCACGGACGCGCCGCTTCCAACACGTCTTCTTTGCCGTACAAAGCCCCAATGCCGGTGGGACCGAAGATTTTATGCCCCGAGAAAACAAACCAGTCGGCGTCGAGCGCGGATACGTTCACCGGCGTGTGCGAGACCGACTGCGCCCCGTTGACCAGACCGGACAGATAATCATATCGGAGTACGTGAAGCT
>BNVG01000102.1 GCA_025997935.1 Synergistales bacterium
TTTGAAGTTGGAGAGTATGTCACGCGCCGCCGCCGCGTTGTCCGATAGAAGGTCTATGACTGTCGCGGCAACGGTTTTGCCGGGGATTATAACAGCCGCGTCGTAGTTCGCAACCCGCGCGTCAGAGGCGTGAAGCGTACCGTCCATGCCGCCGGTCATAGGGTGAATCGCCGGCATTATCTGGCTTATATCTCCCATGTCGGTAGATCCTGCCATGTGCCCCCCGTCAAAGAAATTCTCGCCCTTCACAAAAGGCTCGGAGTTCTTATAGAAGAGCTCGTAAAGCGCGGGGCATCCGGCCAAGGGGAACATCCCGGGCAAGACCTTGCACTCGGTGCGAGCGCCCACCGCGTCGCCGCCGGCCTTGAACGCCCGCGTGACGCGAGCGAGCGTCTCCTCTATGGCCGGCACAGTGGAAGCGCGGACATAAGCCTCGAGCCTCACGTCGTCCGGGACGCAATTAACCAAATCGCCGCCCTTTGTGATGATGAAGTGTACCCTTACGTGGTCGTCGTCGCGGAACGTCTCACGCAGGGCATTCACGGCGTTAATGCCTATAACGGCGGCGGAAAGCGCGTTTATGCCTTGGTCGGGGGCCGCTGCCGCGTGAGCCTGACGCCCTGTATAGCGAACGGTCAACCCCACAAAACCATTGCTGGTCTGACCTTTGTCGACAGAAGCGTTAGGCCTGCCGCCCGACGAGTGAACCATCATCGTCATATCCACGTCGTCGAAGCGCCCTATACGCACAAGCTCCGCCTTGCCTCCGATAAAGTGAATCTTTCCCTCCTCTTTCAGCTTGAGGCGGCGCTCAATCTGGATATACTCCTCAGCCGGTACGCCCATAAAAACCACCTTGCCGGCCAGCTCAGGAGCTACACCGGACGTAACGAGCCCCACCGCCGCGCTGAGCATAACGCCGAGCTGCACGTGATGCCCGCACTGATGAGCCGCGCCGGTCTCGGGATTAGCGTCAGGCGCGTCGAAACACACCACGGAGTCGAGTTCTCCCAACACAGCCACTTTGGGCCCCGCTTTTTTTGTGTCTAAAAGAGCTTCAACCCCGGTCAGCGCAAAACCTTTTTCGACAGGCAAGCTCAGGCTCCGCAAAAACTCCGCGGTTTTTTCTGACGTACGGGTCTCAAAGAAACCTACTTCGGCGTTCTTGCCGATGTCGCGCACAAAATTTTCAATATCCCGCGCGCGTTTGTCTATCGCCTCAAAAGCCAACGCCTTTAGTTTTTGAATATCCGGCACGCTTTACCTCTCTGTTTTCTCTATCGTCCGGAAGCGCGGCGGGCGTTGTCGAGGCGAACCTTGACTTCCTCGGTGGGGGAGATACGATAGGCTTGTTCGTATTTTTGCAAGGCCCCGGCGTAGTTCTTGTCCTTGGCGAGCCTGTCCCCCGCGCTTACGAGAGCCGACGCCTCGCTCCTTGTCTGGGCGTCGCGTCTCTGCTGGGCGTCACGCTGCGCCTTGGCGTCGGCTTCGCGCTTTTGCTGAGCCTTGGCCTCGGATTCCTGTTTGGCGAACGCGTCGGCCTTGGCTTTGAGTTCAGCCTCGGACTTTGCCAATATTTCAGACTTTACCTTAAAGTCAGCCTCAGATTTAGCCAGCGTATCGGCCTTGGCTTTAAGGTCGGCCTCGGACTTTACCAATGCTTCGGCCTTGGCTTTAAGGTCGGCCTCGGACTTCGCTATGGCGTCGGTTTTAGCTTTAAGTTCGGTCTCGGATTTGGCGAGGGCGTCGGACTTGGCCTTGACGTCGGCCTCAGACTTTGCTATCGCATCGGCCTTGGCTTTGAGATCGGCTTCCAGCTTCGCTATCGTATCGGCCTTGGCTTTGAGATCGGCTTCCTGCTTTACTATCGCGTCGGCCTTGGCCTTTGCGTCGGCCTCGGACTTCGCTATGGCGTCGGCTTTGCCGTTCAAATCAGCCTCGCGTTTATCCAGCTCCGCCTTTTTGGACTCAAGCTCATCAGCCGTGACATCGGCGGCGAATGACGCTTCGGAGCTAAAAACGAGAGAGCATATCAGCAGAAAAAATAATCCAAACAAAAACGCCCGGTTCTTTCCGTATTTCTTTTCCACACTCATGTAAAACACCTCCGATTATGAAATTAAAAATAATGAAATATTAAGATTTTCTCCGCCATTCTTTGGTTTCATTTATAATAACCCAAGTTTATAATATCTCAAGTTTATAATATCTCAAGAGGAAATCTCAGGAAAATCAGAGGTGTAATTATGAATATAACGAAAATGGGAAGATTTTTTTGGGCGGCGAGTTTTGTTTTTATTTTTTTGTTTTCGTTGAACGGGTCGGCGTTTGCTGAGTACGATATAAGCGGGCGGTGGCTTCTTGAGGGCGGCGGATATGCCGAGAAGGGGGTGGTGCGCGCCAGAATGACCGTCGATGGGTATCTGGATGTAACTACGATTGTTTCCAGGGATGTAGTTCCTCTGGAGAATGGAGAGATTCTTTCGGGAGATGTGGTATTTCTGACCGATTACTATACCCATGTCAGGCTCGACGCTTCACGCCTCAATATAAAAGCGTGGGATTACGATAAAAATGCGCGCCAAAAGCCGCCTATCCCTATTCCTCCGTTCGATCTTACAATGGGGAAGCCGCTTGAATTGCCGGCCGTGCCGGTGGAAGACATGACGTACCAGCTCACGTTCACTTCTCCTACGTCGGGAACCATTAAAATATCAGGGACGCTTGACGTTGACTACGTGGGAAGTGTGAGAATAGATTCCGAGAGCGCGATATGGAGAGAAGGCACGGAGAGACCCTATATCGACGACAAGGCAAGCGGATGTAACGGCGGATTTTCTGTCGGGGCGTTGGGCTTTCTTGTTCTTTCTCGCGTAATCGTGTACAATAGAAAAAATATTTTTTAAGTTTTCAAAGATTCCGAAACAGGGGGCGAAAGAGTGGCTGCGGGCGACAAGGATCCTAAGATGTCTGGTATGAAAAAAATCCTTTACTATTCCGACATCGGCGTAGCCCTCCTGATGGTTCTAATCATCATCATGATGGTTGTTCCTCTGCCGACGGTGTTTATTGACATCTTGCTCGCCTGTAACATAACATTAGGAGTCGTGGTGCTTCTCGTCACTTTTTACGTAAAACGCGCGCTTGAGCTTTCCGTTTTTCCGACGCTTCTGCTTATCGTAACGCTTTTTCGTATAGCGTTAAACGTCTCCACAACGCGTCTGATACTCCTCAAAGGCGAGGCCGGAAGTATCATAACGGCGTTCGGCAACTTTGTGGTCGGCGGAAACTACGTCGTCGGAGGCGTTATCTTCCTGATTTTGGTGGTAATTCAGCTTGTCGTCATCACAAAGGGCGCTGAGCGTGTGGCCGAGGTGGCGGCTCGTTTTACGCTCGACGCCATGCCCGGAAAACAGATGGCCATAGACGCCGACTTAAACTCCGGCACAATCGATGAGGCGGGGGCCAGAGAGCGCCGCAAGGATATTCAGCGTGAGGCCGATTTTTACGGAGCTATGGACGGAGCGTCTAAGTTTGTCAAAGGCGACGCCGTTGCCGGTCTTCTGATTACCGTTATCAATATTGTGGGCGGCTTGCTGATAGGTGTGTTTCAGCGGGGTTTGCCCGTTGCGGAGGCGGCGGCAAAATACAGTTTGCTCACCGTGGGAGACGGTTTGTCTTCTCAGATTCCAGCGCTTCTTTTTTCTACGGCTACCGGCGTTATAGTGACCCGCGCCGCCGCCACGTCAGACCTCGGTCAGGATATGGTGTCCGCTTTTACAAAATATCCCCGCCCCCTTTATATTGGGTCGGGACTTTTGTTTGGGCTTGCCCTTATACCGGGGCTTCCTACAATTCCGTTTATGATTTTGGGCGCGCTTTTGGGCACTATGGGATATATGGTGATTCGTGAAGGTTCCGCTCAGGAGATAGAAGCGGTCGAAAAGCAACAGGCCGCCGACAGGGGAGGGCAAGGCGCCCCGAGCGCGGGGGCTGGGAGCGCCGGATCTCCCGGAGCGCAGGCGCAGGCCGCGCCGGCTTCTCCTGAAGACGTTATGAAACTTTTGACCGTCGAACCTATGGAGGCGGAGATAGGGTACGCGATAATCCCTCTTGTAGACCCGGCTCAGGGCGGAGATATGCTTGACCGTATCGGTACTATCCGCAAACAAATGGCCGTCGAGCTCGGATTGATAGTGCCGCCGATTCGAATCCGTGATAATATTCAGATCAAACCTACTGAGTATGTGCTTAGAGTCAAGGGAGCGGAGTCCGGGAGAGGGGAGCTTCTGCCCGACCACTATCTCGCCATGAACACGGGGGCGGTGGAAGAAGAATTAGTCGGCATCCCCACTACCGAGCCAGCGTTCGGCCTTCCAGCTATCTGGATTTCGCCGGATTTGCGCGACAAGGCCGAGTCTATGGGTTATACGGTGGTTGACGCTCCGTCCGTCTTAGCTACGCATCTTTCGGAGGTCATAAAGAAAAATGGGGCTGAGCTTTTGACGCGACAGGAGGTTCAGAAGCTGACCGATATGGTGAAAGAGAACGCTCCGGCTGTGGTTGAGGAGCTTTTGGCTTCCATATCGCTTGGGGAGATACAGAAAGTTCTGCAAAATCTCATCCGAGAGCAGGTGCCGATACGGGATCTTGTCACGATCTTTGAGGCCTTGGCGGACTATGGCAAGTTGTCGCGTAGCGTGGATTTCCTGACAGAGCGCGCGAGAGAGGCGTTGGCGAGGCTTATTTCGCTTAAAATTCAGGGATCTGACGGAGTTGTCACTGTGGCCACTCTGTCGCCTAACTGGGAGCAAAAAATTATGGCGTCTATGGACGGAGATTTGGCTCGGGGCTGGCAGTTGAACTTGGACGCCCGCGAGGTGCAGAAGATGATAGCCGCTATTGCGCGCGCCGCCGACGATATGACGCTTAAAAACATCACGCCCGTTCTTCTGGTGCATCCTAATGTAAGATTGATTGTGCGTAGATTGATTGAGGGGTCTATATCTAACATTTTTGTGGTATCTTACAATGAGATCGCTCATGGTATGCAAATAAAGACTGTGGGAATGGTGGAATAAATGCGGGTTCGAGATCAGATTACATTTGAAGCCAAAGATGACGCCGAAGCGCTGAGACTCGCGGGAGAGCGGTTGGGGAAAGACGCTGTTATTTTATCCACCAGAACTGTGGAGGTCGGCGGCTTTCTTGGCTTTTTCAAACGGCGGATGCTGATGGTTTCAGCCGGGATTTTACAGGATGAGCAGGTCGACGCCAGAAGCAAACCTAAAGAAAAAGACGACGTGACCTCAAAAGAAAGGCTTGTAGCCTTTCAAAAATTGCTTGAGTTTAAGCAGGCGGCCGAGGTTCGCGCCGGGCTTGAGCCGCGAAATATAGAGACGACTCCGGCTGACGCTGACGCGGCTAAGGTCATCTACTCACCCTCAAGCGTGTCCTCCGGGAACGTCGGCAATAGGGCCGTTGTAGATAGTGTGCATCTTTCCTCGGCCGGTCTTTCCTCGGCTTCGGGTTTAAGCGGCGGCGCGGACGCAAAGGCTGATACAAAAGCCAATGAAGTAGCCGACGCCGAAATAGTGAATCTCAGAGAGCAAGTGGCGTCTCTTTCTGAGAAATTGGATATGGTTTTGCAGAAACTTGAACAGAAGAGCGTTTCTTCGGCTAAGGAACCTGCTGACGTCGAAACGGAGGCTCAAGCCAAGAACTTTTCAGCCGGTCTTCCCGGCGTTTCAGAGCGGACTGAGCCTGAGATTCAAGTTATTCAACCTGATGTGCCTGACGTTCAGCCTGAGGATTTGATTAAAAAAGATGAATGGTACCAGAGGCTTTTGTCGGCCGAAGTGGAACCGTCGTATGCTTTTGAATTGGTTAACGAGTACCGCATGAACGCGCCTGGCGCGATGTTCGCGAAATGGCTCGAAACTAAGGTTTCATGTGCCGCAAAAACTTCGTCCGAGGCTTTGGGAGGGCGTAAAGTGATGCTTATAGGCCCGACCGGCGTAGGGAAGACCACTACTATCGCTAAATTGGCGGCTATACAGGCTCTTTGGGATCATAAAAACGTCCTTCTTCTTACGAGTGATACGTATAGAATTGCCGCGGTGGATCAACTGCGAACGTATGCTAAGATATTAGGCGTACCGATTGAGGTTATTTTTGAAGTTGAGAGTTTTCCGGGTATTCTCGAAAAACACGCGGATGCGGAATTGATTTTATTGGATACGGCCGGACGGGGACAGAAAGACCGTAAGAATCTTGATACATGTGAGGTTTTATACGACGCCTTCAAACCTGACGCGGTGCATTTAGTTTTGGCCGCTAATATGAAATACAGAGATATGCAGGACGTCGTAAAGCGTATGTCGGTTGTTCCGATTTCGCGCGTTATTTTTACAAAAATAGATGAAACGGCTGACTATGGGTCTCTTCTGAACGCCATAAAAACGCTTGGCAGTCCGGTGTCGTTTTTGACTACGGGTCAAAATGTTCCAAACGACATTGAAGTGGCGTCAGCTGAGCGCTTTGTAGGTATGCTGTTGGGGAATGAAAATGAGGAGAGCTAAAAATGGCTGTTGAACGTGACGCGGAGCGCGAATATGATCAATCCCTGAAACAGCTTGAGGGGATGATAGGTTCTAAGGTGGAGGTTGTTATTACATCGGGTCTCTACAAAGGAAGTTATACTTCGCGTTTGGAAGAAGTGAGCGGTGGGTTGGGGGCTTTGTCTCATCCCACTCTTAGGGGAGCTTTGTTGCCTGTGTTACGCAACGCTGAGTTTATGTTAAAAATCGAAGCTCCAAATTGTTTTTATCAGGCTATATCTGTGTTTATACGGAGTAGCATGAATACTGCCATACCTCTCCTGTGGTTCAAGCTGGCCAATACTTTGGAGAAGGTTCAGCGAAGGATGTTTGTCCGTATTCCGTGTAGAGTACCGGTGAAGGCGTTTTTTCTCGGATACGACGCGGTGATTTCGGAAGAGATGACGCTTCCTCCGCAAAAATGGTTTGATGCCATTATTTCGGATGTCAGCTTGGGTGGTTGCGGTCTTTCGGTTAAGAAGAATATGGCGTCTTATTATATTGAGGGAGGTAGGTATCTTTTACTGTCAAAAATCGGCGGAGTCAGTTTTTTTATTGTTGGAAAATTAATTAAAATATTTAATAAAAAAGAAAATATTACTGATGCCGGTTTCGCTTATGACGGCTTAACCGCCACAATCGAAAAAGTGGTTGGGACGTTTGTCAGACAGCAAG
>BNVG01000103.1 GCA_025997935.1 Synergistales bacterium
ATGACGCGACGTCTTTTATGAGGATAACCGACCCAGCTTCCTCTCCGCGCTCAATCATTTTCATAATTTCCCCGTTTTTCCACCCGTCGTTCGCTATCAGGAGAAGTTTGCGCTCGACAGTCACGCGTTGCGGCAGGGATAACCAAGCGACGAGCAGATTTTTCAGGTTTTTCCTCGGCTCGAGCGACCCTACGCAGAGGAAAAACTTCTCCGGCAAATTACGCCGCGCGCGGAAGTCCGTGAGATCGTCCTCGGGCAGTACGCGGAAAAGCGCGTGATCAACTCCGTTGTGAACGGTTTTCACACGTTCTTCCGGTACGCCGGTATGTTCAACTACCTCGCCGCGAACGGTATCGGAGACAGTCACTATCATATCGGCTCGCTCAATGCCTTTTTGAAAATTCGCCCCCCAAAAATCTAACCGTTCTCTTGGATGCCACTGCGGGTAAAACATGCAGGACAAGTCATGAATGGTAAGCAGTTTTCGATTCGCGCGTATATATCTCAGCAGGATATGGCTTGGCTCCCAGTAGAGCGCCGCAGACGCGTGTATGAAACGGCCATATAAATTTAACGCTCCGCGCGCCAGACTTTTTATTATATAATTGGAGCGGACAAGACGAAGGGCCAGCTTCTTTGTTTCGGCGCTTGGGCTTGCCTGTACGGCGTCAGAGTCTATGAGGCGGCGCGAATAATGGCCATAATAATAAAGAGGCTCCCAGATCGAATCGTCCCCAAAGAGCCTTTTGGACAGCTCAAGCGTCACCCGTCCTACTCCGGTAAGGGGCGGCATGAGCGATAGGCCGTTTACTATACAGATAGGTTTTTGACGCCGTTTTTCTGTCATAATGAGAGAGGTTAGCACTTATGAGTGAATTAAACAATACGGAGGCCGACAATTGTTTGGCGTAATTTTATGGCATATAGCGGGCGCGTTGTTTATCCTCGCGGTCGGTTCGGCGGTTTCCTGGCGCACTCTTTATTTTTGGAGGCCGGGTTGGGGACTTGTACCGGGATTTTATGACGGTTTGCTCTTCATGGCGGCGACAATCGCAGCCTACGTAGGCGGTGCGTTATGCGCGTGGCGCGCTTTGAAGCTGCCGAGGTGCGGGCGCATGGCCGGCGTCGTTCTAAGCGCGTCGTTATGTTACTCCATATCCATGCTCTTTTTGTTTCTGTTGCGCGCGTACTACTCCCGTTCATTTTTGCTGTTGTCTTACGCGTTCTCGGTCGCCTGGATTTACATGGGGCTATGGATATTTTTTTCCTACAACAAGTTGCGTTACGGCTTTGTGCCGGGATATGGCATGAGCGAGCTTGACGCGGAGTGGCGGGATAACTTTATAAAAATCCCCTCTCCAGATTCGGGCGAGCGCTTTGACGTCCTCGTCGTTTCCCCTTATCAGGGAGCGAGACTCTCTGAGGAATGGACGCGCTATATTACAAACATGATGATTCAGGGAGTTCCGATGACGCACCCCGGTTCGGTGTATGAGTTTTTCACGGGACGCCTGCCAATCGAGTATATGTCAGAGGGGCCAGGCGTCGTCTTGCGCCCGTCCCGCGCTTACCTTTATGTAAAGCGCGTACTGGACTGGCTGTTGCTTCTTATCTGCTTTGCGCCGGCTGTCGTTTGCGTGTCCGTCCTGTCGGTGGTTCTCTGGTGTTCGTCGGGTAGCCCCGTATTCTTTATACAGGAGAGAATCGGAAAAAACGGCGTTCCGTTCAAGATGTACAAATTCAGGAGCATGACCGAAACAGGCGAGGTGACCGGCGTGGGGCGTTTTCTGAGGAAGTACAGATTAGACGAGCTGCCGCAGATTTTGAACGTCGCCAAGGGCGAGATGAGCTTCATAGGCCCCAGGCCCGAGGTGCCGGAACTGACCCGCAAATATACCGAAAAAATAGCCTTTTATCCCTACCGCTACTCGATGCCGCCCGGCATTACGGGTTGGGCGCAGGTAAACTACGGGTACGCTTCGGCCACGAGCGAGAACAAGATAAAACTCGGCTATGACCTTTATTATATAAAACACGCGTCGTTTACTTTGGATATGCTGATATTGCTCAAGACGGCGAGAACCATGTTGTCCGGGGCTGGATCGAAGGGGTGCGCGGCTTTATGAAAACGGGAAAACCCTCAGCGCTTCGTTTGCTTTCGCTGACTAAGCGACTGACAAAGGGATCGCCAAAAAAATCGCCAAAAAACATCTTATATTATATAGTCGGGGCTTGTATCCTGTCCGTCTTTTATTATTTTTCGCAGAGCGCGCAAGAGACAACCTCCGCTCTGTCGGGGCGCGTCACGCGCGTCGTGGACGGGGACACTGTGCATGTCCTCGTATCGGGAGAGGACAGGACGGTGCGTCTCATAGGCGTGGACACGCCCGAAACCGTACATCCCAAAAAAAAGGCTCAACCCTACGGAAAAGAAGCCTCCGAC
Source organism: Synergistales bacterium (assembly GCA_025997935.1). GTDB lineage: Bacteria > Synergistota > Synergistia > Synergistales > Aminobacteriaceae > BNVG01. The sequence continues at coordinate 2,444 of BNVG01000103.1, forward strand.
TTCACGAAAAAATCCCTCACCGGCAAGACGGTCTGGTTAGAGTACGACGTTTCCCCGCTCGACCGCTATCAGCGACACCTCGCTTACGTCTGGCTCACACCCCCCGGCAAAGGCGAGGCCGCGATACGCAGGGATATGTTCAACGCCCGATTGCTTTTAGACGGCTACGGCAAAACCATGACCATTCAGCCGAACTCTAAATACGCGGATATTTTCGCGCGCTTTCAAAAAGAGGCGCGGGAGGGAAAAAGGGGACTATGGAAGTAGGGGGCGTTAAAAAAATTTTTTTGGGCCTCTGTGTTTTTGTGACGTTTGCCTTGTGCGCTCAGGCTAACGCCTCCGTGTCTGACACCCTGCTTGGACAACTCGAAAACATGAGGCGCGGCGCCTCCAGAATGGAGGCCGAAATAAAGAAACTCGAGGCTGAATTGGAGGACTTGAAAAAATCCACAGAAAATTTGCGTAACGAAATGTCCGCCCTGTCTTCCCGAATAGACGAGCTTTTAATTCTTCTGCGCTCCCGCCTTCAAGATATGTATAAATACAGCTTTCTCGAGAAGGCGAACGCGTTGTTCGCGCTAAGTAGCGCGCAGGAGGCCGTGGAGCTTGGGTATGCCATGGAGCGCATAGCCCGCCAGGATATGTTTAACGTCAATGAGCTTCACCTGAAAGTCACCACCATGGAGACCAAGAGATCGGAGCTGTCGCGGCGCGAAGAGCGAATGATCACGTTGATAGGCTCCATCAGAGACTTCAAGGCTCATTATCAAGCGGCTGAGGAAAACATTCTAAAAGCTCTCGAGAGCATCAGACTCGATCAGCAAAAAACCGCCGCGGCTGTGCGCGAGCTCAATGAAATGGGAGGCTTTATCGGACAGACTATCCTTGCGCGGCTCGAAAGGCAAGCGGCTTTGTCCGAACAGAAAAAAGGAAATTTAATTATGCCAGGAGCCGAGCGGAGCGGCGAAGTTCCATTTGTCCGTATGCCCATAGCTCCGGTCTCTCGCCTCGACTGGCCGATAAGGGGGCCGTTGGCTTCTCGTTTTGGCTTGTCCGTTCACCCCTCGCTAAGGAGCAGATTCCAAAATACCGGCATCGACATCAAGGCCGTGGCTCATGCGCCAGTCAAGGCCGCCGCGGACGGCTCGGTGTTCTTCGTGGGCTGGTTAGCCGGCTTTGGGCAGGCCGTCATACTTGACCACGGGCGGAGTTTCTTCACGGTATACGCCTGTCTTTCCGCTACGCGCGTTAAAGAAGGCGACGTCGTCCGCGTCGGCGACGTCCTTGGCACGGTCGGCAACACCGGAACAATGACGGGTTACGCTCTGCACTTCGAGGTTCGAATGGGACGTGACGCGAAAGACCCGATACAGTATCTGAAAAAACTTTAAGAACTCCCCCTGACCGCTTTGCGGCCTTCCACCCTCGCAAGAGAGGGCAGATGTTCGGTTATATGTTGATATAATTTATATGCTATTTTCTCCATGTTTTGCGCTAAAATATCGTAAGCAAATAATTTATAATTTTAGTTTTTCGTTTTGTTTCAGGGAGGAGTTTTTGCGGTTATGGAGCGTAACAATGTTTCAAATGAAATTTGCGAAAAGCGTATTATTCCGATGGGGAAAAGACTTTTCGTAGCGCTCATTGGTTTGATTTTTGTGTTGACTGGTTTAGGGTTTTCGGCGCATGGGGCGGAGCTGTCTGATTTCGAGAGAATTTCCCCTTTCAGCGCGAAGTCTCTTTGGCTTTTGCGTCAGGCGCGTTCGATAATAGAGACGTATCAGGTCGACGCCGATTCCAAACCCGCCAAGGAAGACGACTTGGTTCAGGGCGCGATAAAGGGCATGGTGGAATCCTGGAAAGACCCTTATACGCGCTATGTGTCGCCAGTTCAGCTCAAAGAAGAAGAAATCGAGATGGAGGGGCAGTACGGCGGGCTTGGCATGTACATCGGAGACAGAGACGGCAGAATCCTCGTAATAAGCCCAATAGAGGACACCCCGGCGGACAGGGCGGGCCTGAAGCCAATGGATCAGATAGTCAAGGTGGGGGATGAAACAGCCTTAGGCTGGGACTCCTCCGAGGTCGTCAAGCGTCTGCGCGGCAAACCCGATACCTCCGTGACCGTCTGGATCAGGCGCGAGGGCGAGGAAGAGCTTATGAAGTTCGACCTCACGCGTGAAATAATCAAGATAAAATCCGTAAGATATGAGATGCTTTCAGATGATATAGGATACCTACGGTTGACTCAGTTCAAACAAAACACCGACTCCGAGGCCGAGGACGCCCTGCGGGATATAATAAAACAGGGAGCCAAATCGTTGGTTCTCGACCTCCGCAACAACGGCGGCGGGCTTTTGAACGTCTGCGTCAACATCGCCAGCCTCTTCTTGGATGGCGGGCTTGTCGTGGGCACCAAGGGGAGAAGCGAGCATACCAACGAGGAATATAACGCCGATAAGACCCTTTATCTCACCGATATGCCGATGGCCGTGCTGATCAACGAAGGCAGCGCCAGCGCCTCCGAGATAGTGGCCGGGGCTCTCTACGACAGGAAAAGGGCTGTGACGGTCGGCAAAAAGAGCTTCGGAAAAGGTTCCGTGCAGACGCTTTTCCGGCTTACGGACGGCTCGGGCGTTTACGTCACAATAGCGCGCTATCACACGCCCTCCGGCAAGATAATCGACCATATAGGCTTGTCGCCTGACATCGAAGTGGAGGGGCAGATGGAGCGCGAGCATGTAAAAGACGCTCAGCTTCAGCGGGCCATTTCAGAACTGAAGAAGCAGATGACGAAGACCGCCCGCGCGCGATAAAGGAGGATAAAACAAAGATGACATCCACAGTCAAAGGTAAAGTTGAAATTCTGTTTGGCGCTCAATGGGGAGACGAGGGCAAGGGAAAGGTCGTCGACATGTTTGGGAGCGAAGTGGATATATTTGTGCGCTATCAGGGCGGGGCCAACGCCGGGCACACCGTCATAGTCGAGGGCAAAAAGATAATCTTCAAGCTCCTTCCCTCCGGTATGCTGTATCCTGGAAAAGTCTGCATGATAGGCAACGGCGTAGTCTTAGACCCCGAGCAGTTTTTGAAGGAGCTCCGAGAGCTCGGCGAACGGGGATATGAGCGAGCGAGGTTGGTCGTCAGCCCTCACGCTCACGTGGTTATGCCTTATCACAAGACGCTCGACAAAGCTCAGGAGTCGCACAGAAGCAAGGAGCATAAGATAGGCACGACGGGGCGCGGCATAGGCCCGTGCTACGTCGATAAATACGCCAGAAACGGACTTCGCGTGGAAGACCTGCTTGACGCCGACAGCCTCAGAAAAAAGGTTGCGGACGCGCTTGAGGAAAAAAACCATATTCTGACGAAGCTCTACGGCGAAAACCCCATTCCGTTTGATGAAATATACGAACCGGCCCGTGACTGGGGCAAGGCTATGGCGCCTTATGTGGGCGACACTACTGACTTATTGCTGAAGGCCGTAGACGAGGGCAAACACATACTTCTCGAGGGCGCGCAGGGTACGCTACTCGACATCGACCACGGTACATATCCTTATGTAACAAGTTCATCCACAACCACAGCGGGCGGTTTCACGGGCACCGGTCTGCCCATAAACAGCCTGACCCGCGTCATAGCCGTTGTAAAGGCGTACACGACGCGAGTCGGGGAAGGCCCCATGCCCACCGAGGACAAGGGAGAGCTTGGCGAGTCTTTGCGGCAAAAGGGCGGCGAGTTTGGCGCGGTCACGGGGCGGGCGCGGCGTTGCGGCTGGCTCGACATGGTGGCCTTACGCTACGCCTTACGGCTCAACGGCGCGGACGTAATAGCCCTGACCAAGCTCGACGTGCTTTCCGATATGGACGAGATAAAGGTCTGCACAAGCTATGACGTGGGCGGAAAAAAGACCGACGCTTTCAATACTAATGTGGATTTTCTCGAAGAGGCGAAGCCCCTTTACGAGACGTTGCCGGGCTGGAAGGGCGACATATCGCATTGCGAGTCGCTCGACTCTTTGCCCCCTACCGCGAGAGACTATATTCATTATATAGAGAAGGCTACGGGCGTTAGCGTAGCCCTGATAGGCGTGGGCGCTGACAGGAATCAGACTATCAATCTGGGGCTTTGACCTTCTTTGTTGGTGGCGGATATACGCTTTTGCGAAGAGGCTGACGCCGCTCAGGTTATCGATGTTGACCGTTCGTCGCCCCACCCTTGGCCGGATAGCCTCATATTGTCTGACCTACGGCGGGGCGACTTCTCTTATATAGGCGCGTTCGGAGCTGGCGAGAAGAGTGACCTTATGGGGTACGCCGTTTTGGGCTCAGAAAAGAAAAACGGCCTTTTGGCCAACATCGTCGTCGCGCCGCCTTACAGACGGCGCGGAATAGGGGCGCAACTTGTCATAGCGGCGGCGGAGTGCGCCGAGGGCCTGTCGTACGGGGCGCTCATACTGCGCGTCAGGGTCTCTAACAACGGTGCGGCGGCGCTTTATAAGGGGTTGGGTTTTGTAGAGACGGCGAAACGAGCTAAATATTACAGCGACGGCGAAACGGCTTCGCAAATGATTTTGAAATTGCCTTATACGCTACCGGAAGACGAATATGTGACGGAGGAGGATAACGATGGCGGACGAGACGACGACGGTGTACCTTCCGTTCGAGGATGGTTCCGCGGTCTCCTACGATGGTGAGAAATTCACCATTCACAAACGGCCTGTAGATATAGACGCCTACTTGGACGACTTGCAGGAGGGCGTGTCTGTTCGTATGTGGCGGACTCGGCGCGCCGTCTCT
>BNVG01000104.1 GCA_025997935.1 Synergistales bacterium
CTCGGATTTTGCGAGTGTGTTGACGCTGCCGATAAAGTCGCCTTTCGCGGTCATTACGGCGCTGGACGCCGCGTCGCAGAGCGCGAAGCAGTACAGGGAGGCTTTGCAGATTAGAAACAGGGTAGCCCTTTTCGCAGCTCAGGAGGTCTCTAACCTGAGGCTCAATATAGCGACCCAGATAGACGCCGACGCGAAGTTCGCCCTGTCGCGTCAGCAGATAAGAACAGACAGGCAGGCTGCCTTCAAGAGGTCGGTGGGGACATGGAACAGCGGAACGGGTTCCACGGCGGCGTATTGAGACGCGTCGCCCGCGTCGCCGCCATAGTCGTTCTCGCGGCCTTGACGCTCAATGAATGCGCGAACGGTTTATCGGCCGACGACATAACCGAGAGAGAAAAATTGAAGAACGCCTATGCTGAGGTAACCACGACCGGCATGGACGAATCTGTGTTGAATAATATAATAAAAGCGGTTAAAGCTACCAGACAAACCGTGTATGACGAGGCGGCCTGGAAGCATAAAAATTATGTCTCGGATCACGCCTCGCTTTCGTCTTTGTTTATGCCCAATATACCGGGATTAAGCGACGCGTTAGTAGCTGCGATAGGGTTTCCGGAGAGGGTGTTCTCGGACGGGCTGACTCCGTACGTTAGGAACGCCGTGAGTTCAGATTTGACGCTCGAGTCCCTCTTGGACAGATTCGGCCCTGGGAGCAGAGGACTCATAATACCTGTGCGGTTTTCCGATGTTTACGAGAGCAGGGTCGAAGCGTGGCGGGACTACGCGCGCGCGGTTCTGAGCGCGGATAATTTCGCCGCGCGCGACATCGTGGATTCTCAGAAGACAATAGCAAAATTAAACAGCGCGAACAAGGGCGCCGGCGCGGACTACTTCGGCGGCATAATTAAAGGGGGCTACGTTCAGTTAGAGCAGGCCGGAGGGCAGATATCGAATTTTTTGAGTCAGGAGCTTCTGAAGCTGAGGGTTGACATAAACAGACAGATAGAAGCTAAAGCGGGGTTCGCGCTCAATGAGCGGCAGGAGACTGCGGACGTTGTGATGGCGTTTGAACAGGCGGTGAAAGAATGGGCGCTTTCCGGTTCCGGAAGCTCAGGGTATTGATAGCCGCCGCGTTAATTTTTGTCCAGTTCCCGCGTCAGGCCGGCGCGGGCGGCGAGCTTGACCTCGGGGGGCTATCAGCGCTCTCCGTCCTGACGCTCGAGCTGGTATTCATCTATAATCTCAACTGGAGCCATCGAAGCGATATATGGAACACCGACAGGAGCGTACACAGCAGAGATATCTACGAACTTGTATATGACTCCACGGCGTTCGCCATAGACCATATCGCTCTGGCTAACTCCGACAAGGCTTCGTTCGACTATACCGGCAAAGTGACAAACCTTTACAGTACGCTTTCCAGCGCAGGCGAGCTGTCTTTCGGCGACGGAAACTTTATTCTGCCGGCGCGGAGCGTGGCGGCTCTCAGATTCAACAACAAAAACCCGGGATATGACGATCTGCCGGGCTTGGGTAAACCTAATCCGTTGGGCATAGCCACGGACTACCCCAAGGCCAACAGGAACAGAATTGACGAAGTGCGAACCTACGTCAAAGGAGTCGCGAGCGGAGTCAGGAGCGAGCTGGAGATGATCGGAACGGCTTCCGCCGATATAGATAAACTCAACAAAGCGCTATACGGTTACATCGACACGCCGCCGGCTTACGACAGTATAATAAGCGGCCTCGCGGGGCTGATGGGGGGCGGATCTCTTGCCTCATTGGCGGCGGCTGCGGCGGAGGCCGCCGCCGGTTCCGGCCTGCCGTTGACCGGGAAGGCGTATCGCGGCACGATGCAGGCCGCGAATAGGGCCGCGAACTATAACAACGTGATTCTGTCAAAACTTCGCGTCGACGTTATGAGACAGGTGGAGGCCGAGACGCAGCTGGCGCTCTACGCGCAGCAAGAGAGGACGGTCGTTCAGGCGGCGTTTGAACAGGCGGTGAAAGAATGGACAGTAGTTTCCTCGGATGTAGGCTATTGAAGCGCGATTTTTTGTCGGCGGCGATTAAAATTGCCGTCGCTCTTGCCGTCGCCGCGCTGTCCCTGAGCTTCCGCCCAGATGCCGCGCTTGCGGGCAGCCCGCAGGAAGAAGCGGCGAAAGCGGCTGAGCGCGCTATAATAGCGGCGGCGGAATTAGATCTTATGTACGCGTCTAAGGGCATTTTGCAGGAATCCACCAAGATGGCGCTTTACGAGGCTTTATTGGTCGTCGATGATGTTCTTCATAATTTCCTTATAGACGGCACATACAAAGCGGATCACGCGGAGATCAAAAGTGAGGACAAAGTATTCAAAGAGCAGTCGTTGGCTACTCTTTATTTGGCCCTGAACCCCGGATACGATGTGCCGGGAATCGGAAGGGAGTTGTCTTTTTGGGGCGCGGTTCCACTCCCTCCCCAGCGGAGCGATTTTGACAGGCAAGACCCCGGATACCGCAAGCTCCTGTCCGGAGATGTCAGCTCAGACAACCTGAACCCGAACGACATAGTGGTATTTTCCAAAGAGTACAAAAACAGGACTGAGGAGTTTTTGGATTTCGCTTACACGTCGCTCTACGCAAACAACTCCGAGGCGAAGGGCTTTTTGAAGAATGACGACCCGCTGTCGACTAAAATGATTGTCAGCCTCGACATAGCCTCCGACAACGCCGGGAACCCTCTGAACGCGCTGACGGGGGGCAACGGCGGTGGACATCGCCAGGTCATGCAGGCCGGAAACCAGATAGCGAATTTCGCGAATCAGGAAATTTCGAGGCTGAAAGTGGATATAAACAGACTTTCTGAGGAAAGGGCCAGAGTGGCCCGAAACGAGCGGCAGGAAAAAATAGACGTTCACGCCGCGTTTGACCAGGCTGTAAGAATATGGAAAAACACAGGATCGGGGTCAGGCTATTGAAAACCAATCGTATTTTGGCCGTCGTTACAGCTATAGCTATTGTTTTGAGTTCGTCTTCCTGGACGTACGCTACGTACACCGCGAGCGACTGGGCTAACGACGTGCAGGACGTGACTGACATAATAGAGCCTATCACGGCCACGACGAAAAGCGTCTGGTACGCTGGAACGACGCTGGGGGTTATGGGCGTTATGGCGTCGAAACTTGGGCTTCCCGACGGGTTCAATCTGAGCTCGCTGCTACACATAACGCCGATGCCCGATTTAGGCGGAGAAGCGTTTCTTATCAATAAAATGAAAACGACTTATGAGAAAAATTACGCGACCGACCACGAGACCCTGAGCGCCGACATACCCGTGGCCGCCATCGCCTGGGCGCAATACAAAATTTCTTACGCAAAACTCAAAGAAGCCGGGGCTATATCGTTCTCGGGTAGCGCCGACGAAGTGGAAAAACGGATAGCCAGCCAGGATCAGGGATACATTACAAGGCTCGGCGCGACGAGCTCGGACTTGTACCATAAACGAATAGACAAATGGCAGGATATCATGTTTGCCGACATCGGAGCGAGCTTTATCGACATGAGCGTTGTCAAGGGTCTCGGGAGTATGGCGGGGGATCTCAGCGCTATCAAGAAAATAAACGACGCGTCGACGAGCGCGGTCGGATATATGAAGTTGATACAGGCCCGTAACAAGGCTTTGAATTTTACGGGCACAGGTATCGTCCAGCTGAGGGCCGCCGTTATGAGGCAGACGGATACGCAGTTCAAGTTCGCTCTCGACGAGCTACAGGACGACGCGGACGAAACGTCGTCGTTCGCCCAGGCGGTAAGCTCGTGGACAAGTTCAGGCGGGGGCGGGGGTTACTGATGAGGCGGCAAAATACGGTTCGTTTGATTTTCGCGGCTCTGTTTCTTTTGCTCTTGTGCGCGGTCGCTTCGTATGCCGACGTAAGGACGACGGCACCTGTCAGCGGCTACGTCGATAAGTTCAAGGCGTTTACCGATAGCGCTACGGGCATTACGGCTAAAGGGGGCGTTTTTTACAAGGCCGCCGTCCGTCTTTTTTGGCTCTTGGCGTTCATTCAGTTTGTGTGGTCGGGCATACAGCTCGCTTTGAGGGGAGAATGGAGTCTGTCCTCAATGTCGGGAGTCATCGTGCGCGAAATACTTTTTATCGGGTTTTTTTACTGGATCCTGACGCTCGGCGCGTCTGACTATAACGCCGCTACCGAGAGCAGAGGCCTTGTCAATATGATAACCGTGGGTCTCAAGGATATGGCCAAATCGGTGGGCATGTCTTACACCAGCATAAACCCGGAGGATTTTTTCATCAAATGCGTTCATATAATGTACTCTCTGACGGACGTGGCCTTCAAGTACGGGGTCTACAGCTCGGTGTGGGCCGTGGTGCCTTACGCGCTGACGGTTGTGGCTCTCTCGTTCGCGTCCGCCTTCGCCGTGCTTTATCTTTTGGAGTGGTTCCTCGTCGTTCCGGTGGGCGTTCTTTTGCTCGGCATGGGGGGGAGCGCGTGGACCAAGAAGTTTGCCACTAACTACATCAGGGTTTTGATTTCCGTCGGCTTCAAGCTGATGTGCCTTCAGGTGGTGCTGGGGGTAGCTTCTTCCACTATCGACGGTGTTCAGGAGATTTTCAACAATTACAGCGGATTGATAAACGACGGGTTCTTCCGGCACGCGTTCAACCTCGCCGGTTTTTCGGCCATCATACTACTCTCCGTCAAGACGGTTCCGCAATTCGCCGCCAACTTAGTCGCCGGGGCTTCTTTTGAGCGCGGAAACTGGATGGAGCCGGCGAGCTTCCCGGCCACGTCCTATCCGGGAGGAGGAAATTTCTCGACTCGCGGCGCGGAGTCATACGCCGCCGGAGCCGCGAGCGTGGCAAACGCCGTGAGTATCCCCGCCCCGATGGGGGTTTTCGGCTCGGCTGTCGGCGGAATGGGCGGCTACGTGCCGTCGTCACGCGACGCCGCCGGGGATTCGGGGAGCGAAGGTGAGAGAACCCGCTTTCAGGGCGTGGGGTTTGGAAATTACGCTCACGACGTGGTGTTCGACGAGAAAACCACGGGCGGCGGAGCCTCAGGGTCAGGAAGCGGAATATCGGGTTCCGTCGGCGGCGTCTCCGGCCATGCCGGCGGAGTATCCGGTTCAGCCGGTCTTCCGGGGGCTTTGGGCTCTTCGGGTCAATCGGGTTTCGGCGGAGCTTCAATGGCAGCCGGTCTTCCGGGGGCATTGGGTTCGTCCGGCGCGGGCGGGGCCGTCTCAGGCTCCGGCTTTGGCGCTTCGACGTTGCCGGGCGCGGCTGGGTCGGGATTGTCAGGCTCGTCCGGCGGCGATTCCGGTACCGGGCGACCACTTGCCGCCCCTAAGGATAGCGGGCAAGATGATATTCAGACTATTGCCGGTATGTCCTCCGCTCAGAGCGTGAGCGGGGCGGGTTTTGCTCCGGGCGCGTCGACTCTGTCTGGCGCATCGACTTCTTCTGGACTGATAGGTTCCGCGGATGCGGGCGCGGGCGGCGGTTCCGGCAGGACGGACGCCAAGGGCGCGGGCGTGGATATTCCCGGGGCCTTGGGTTCGGACGAAATTCAAACTATTGCCGGTATGTCCTCCGCTCAAGGCGTGAGCGGGGCGGGTTTGGGCGCGGCTGGTATACCGGGGGCTTTTGGTTCGTCCGGCGCGGGCGCTTCCTCCGGTTTGGGCGCGGCGGGCATCTCTATTTCGGGCGGCCCCTCCGGCATGAACGTGGCCGGTATTTCCGGCGCGGGCAGCCCCTCCGGTTCAGGCGTTGCTGGCCCGTCTGGTTCAGGCGTGGCGGGGGGTATCCACGGGGCTTCGGGCACAGGTGGTGTTCCGGGAGCTTCGGGCGCAAGCGGCGCGTCAGGTTCTGGAGCGGCGGCGGGTATTCCCGGAGCTTTTGGTTCGGGCGGCGCAGGCGCGGCAGGTATTCCAGGTTCGTCCGGTTCGGGCGGTGGTTCAGGCTCCGTTTCTGGGACGGTGGGCGTTCAGGGTGTGGCCGGGGTAGCGGGGCAAGCTGACGTTTCGGGAACACAAAAACGCCCGGATATGCGCGCGGCTACCCGACTACCGGACGCAAGAGGCGCGCGACTACCCGACGCGCGGTCGGAAGACGGACTTCCCGACGCCAGGCCGGCGGACGGACTCCCGGACGCCCGTCCCGCAGACGGGGGACTTCCAGACGCCAGACCGGCGGACGGCCCTCCCCCAACGAGTTCGGATATGCGAAACGCCGTAAGAGATAGTCTTTCCGGCGGCATGTAAGAGCCTGTCGGCAATGTTGTATCTATAGGAGGTAGTGCCAGTATGTCTTTTTTCAAGAAGAAAAACAAATCGGAGAAACCAGAAACCGCCGCGCCAGCTCAAATGCCCGAGGTCAAGGCGCACGCTTACGACAAGATTTCACAGGCGGCTGACGAGCGCGCGCGTCAGGATATAGCCGAGAACAATATCTGGATGACAAGCAAGAAGCGGCACGTGGATATTTATCAGGAACTCGCTTCCTCAGTGGCTCAGTGGAGGCTCGCGTTTTTCACGACGGTGGTTCTGCTGACGCTGAGCGTGCTCGGAAACTTCCTGTTGGCTACGAGCGTCAAAATACAGCCGTACGTCATACAGGTGGACGAGCACGGGTACGCCATTCCCATCAAGAGCATAGACGCGTCGGGCGTGGATCAGCGTTTTGTTTCCGCTCAGATAGGTCATTTCATAATAAACAGCAGAACGAGAGTCTTCGACCTCGCCACTCAGCTTATCTTCGCGGAAAACTCCTACAAGTCCGTTTCCGCCGAGAGCAACGCGTCGCGAACCCTTAATTCCTATTACCTCAGCTCGCCCCCGACAGGCGCGGCAAACCCGGTATCCGTGCAGATACTGTCGGTCATTCCGCTATCCGCATCCTCGTATCAGGCGAGCTGGATAGAGACGGTCATCGAGACGAACAAACAGACGGATTACGGGTATCTGGGCACTTTCAACATCGTGCTCTCG
>BNVG01000105.1 GCA_025997935.1 Synergistales bacterium
CCGAAGGCTAAGCGGAGTTTTTTTATATCTATCATGTCTTGGCGGCATCACCAAGGCGCGACGCCTTATGTTCTCGTTTGTATTTGTACATTTTTTCGTCAGCCTTCGCCAAGAGTTCGCCGGGGGGTAAGGTGTTGGTTTTGTCGACTGACACCACGCCATAGCTTATACTATAAGGGTTTATGGCGTTTGGCGAGGCTTTTTGACGTCTGAGTTCAGATCTGATTTCCTCAAGGCGCTTCTCGGCCGCTTCCTGCTCCCAGTCTTTGAGCAACAGCATAAACTCGTCTCCCCCTAAGCGACATATTTTCGTGTCCGGGGCGAAAGCGCTCAAGGTGCTCGCTATCAACAAGATATAAGAATCTCCGGCCTCGTGTCCGTATGTGTCGTTGACGTACTTTAGATAGTCTATGTCTATAAAACATATTATAAAACCGACGCCCTCGGATAGCCATTGATCCAGGATTTCCATGCCGTAATGACGATTGTGCGCCCCTGTCAGCGCGTCGCGGTAGGCGTAGTTCTCCAACTGTGCATAGCGCATTTTTTCAATCGTGACATCGGTCAGCACAAACACCAAGGCGTCGCGTCCGTGCCACCGCAATGGATAGCGCTCTACGGAGAGATACTGTGGCTTTTCATCGTCCGGCAAATCCAACTCTGACGAGTGCGGGGAATCTAATTCCCCGGCCTGCTCAGCCTGTTCGGCTATCCATTGAAATATATAAGACATAAATTCTCTTTTTTTAAGAAATTGCTCCACAGGATGATTCAGAAAAAGCCACTCTCGCGGCATTTCGACATCCACGACCACTATAAGGTGATGCAGACAGGTAGTCAACGCCTCAAACAGACTATTGCTCTGTTCAAGAGCCTTGGTCTCTTCTTGCCCGTTTCTTATTTCTTCGATTAGGGCGTCTCTGCGTTCCTTCAGCTGTTCTACCATAGTGTTGAACGAATTGGCGAACTCGCCCATAAAATCCACATGCTGACTGTAGTCGCCCTTGGCTATCTGCATAGTCTGCCAAGTCAGGTGAGAGAGTGAGGAATGCAGGGCTTTGAGAGGAGAGGCTATCTCGTTTTCTTTGGACGGAACTTTTGCCCTGATGACCTCTCCTTTTGCTAAGGATTGAGCCAAGTTGTTCATCTCTATCACGCATTCGGCGAAGAACTGCAATCCCGCGCCGAATTGTTGAAATTCCTTAGGAAGCAGCGACACGTCAAGACGAGCCTCACCTGGCGCGTAAAGCACGTCGCGCAAGTATTTGTATAAAAAATCATTTATAAAGCCCAGATTGCTACGGTCAATATTATCTTGGGCCATCCAAAAACGCTCCCATCCTGAAAATCTGATGTCACGACCGCTTTTGTTTAGTTGTCTGTAACCGATCCGCTAAAACGGCAGACGCGGTCTCCGTTAGCCCAGCAGTCGACCTCGCGCACATCGTATTTTTTGCCCGTGTACGCCTCGAGTATCCCGGCAATGAACCCTTCGTCATAATAGCAAACCGTTTCGTTAGTAACCGAAAGGCCGCTACAATCTAAATCCTGTCCGACGGTCAACACGATTTTGCCGGTTTCGGGGTCGAAAGCCTCCATTCTCAAAATGCCTACTTTCATGTCATGCAAAGATTTTTGCAGGGCGGCCAAAAAAGCGTCAAAATCCAAAGACAGATCGAGCGTATGCTTGGCGTACTCAGAGCCGGCGAGATAACCGGCGTTACGGAAATGCTCATTTGCCTTATCCGCGCCGTAGGCTTTGGCCAGCTCGTCCAACATGGTGTACTGCATGAGACGGTAGACAAGCACAGGCATATCTTCGCCGAGGTCGCCGCGCCCCTCCACTATGTCCCCGATATTATCCCAAGAAAATGTGGCGTGTTTAAGCTCTTGTGCAAATACATTTTTCATACAGGACACACACTCCCCACATCAATAAATTAATCAATAAATTAAATGGATAAAATATTATCCAACAAATATCGCAAATAAAAAGCTATAATTCTGATTATTTTTTATAATATCATAAAATTGTCTTGTGAATTTAATATTTCGCGTTTTGCGATTCTGCTCAAAACACGCAAAAAAGTTTGATTTAGAAAACTTTTATGATACAATTTAGTTAATGAAGTGCCAATTTAACTTTGGGAGGTTTTTAGTAATGAGGCGTTTTATTCTTCTTTTTTTGTGCCTGAGCTTTGTTTTTTTATGCGCTGAATCAAGTTTGGCCGCCACAAACCCGTTTGTCGACGTTCCGTTAAGCCATTGGGCGTATGACGCGCTTGGCCAGCTGTCCGCGTCGGGCGTTCTGTCGGGCTACCCGGACGGGCTTTACAGGGGAGGACAGCCCGTGACGCGCTACGAGATGGCGTCCGCCTTGGCCCGGGCCTTAGCCCGTGTCGACGCCACAAAGGCCGCGAAAGAAGATTTGACGGTTTTGCGGAGCCTCGTCGTGGAGTTTCGGGACGAGCTCGACGCGCTCGGCGTGAAGACAGATAGTTTGGACAAGCGTACCGCCGTTGTCGAAGACAGGCTCGGCGGATGGAAAATCAGCGGCGAGCTCAGGGTTGACCTTGAGGACTGGGATAACGACGTCACGGGCGACGGCATTGCTCTCAGCATGGCTCGCCTCGAATTTCAGCGCTGGTTCGGCCCGGACGAGGGGATGCGCCTCTATGTGCGCTTAGACGACGACGGCGACGGCGGTATAATTTTCGACAAATTCTTTGTAGAGATGCCCTTGCCATCCGACGCTACCCTGACCGTTGGGCGTTTTGACCGCGACTTCGAGGGCGACTATCGCTTTATCGTAGAGGGCGCGACGGATATGGCCAACGAGGCGTGGCTGACCGACCGCACGGTCGAAGGGATAGGGTTTGACAAGTCTTTTTCTTTGGGTTCTCTGAGCCTTTACGTCGCGCACCCCGGGAATTTGCCCATAACAGACTGGGACAACCCCACGAGCGCGTGGGAACTGTCCGCTTTCGCGAAGCTGCAATTCACGGAAAACTTCGGTTTTGACATAGGAGGTCAGGCGTTTTTAGGTGACGACACCTCAACGGTAACCGTTCTTGACGAAAACGACGATCCGGAGTACGACATTAAGCTGAAAAATCTGTGGACGGTCTTCGCGGGGCTACGGTTTGACTTCAATCCAAACGTAGCGTTCAAGGGGATTTATTACTATCAGGGCGGAAAAATTGAGGAAAGCCCTTCGGCCCTCGGACAATGGAGCGAGGTAGATTTTAACAACCCGTCGGCCTGGAAGATAATACTCGACGTCAAGCAGGATTTGCTTCGTTTTAGCAGTCTATGGCTTGAATACAGCCAACTTGACGCGGGCTTTTTTATCCCGTACGGCCAACCGGCTCTGACGCTTGTGGATGACGACAGATGGAACGCGGTGAACGGCAGCGCCGGTTTTGTCACCTCCGACACGAGTATATGGCGCGTCGGCGCGACACAGAGATGGAATGACCGATGGAGCTCTTGGGCTTATGTCGCCGGACACAGGTTAGAAAACGCCGGGTTGAACGCCAGCGGCGACGCTGACGCCAAACTACTTCAGTGGGGGCTTGGCGTGGAGTTTCAGTATAACGAAAACGTGGCCTTTGCCCTTGGATATATCCGCGCGGACTGGAACCGCGACGCCGAAAACGCCTCTTATGCGGACGAGCACAGATTGCAGTTCAGGACGGCCATAACGTTCTGAAAAACGACGGGCGTTAAAAGGGGGCTTTTTTATAGAGTCCCCTTTCTGTTTTTTCGTTCTTTTTTCGTTCTTTATAGTATATAATATCCACAACTGAATAAAAATACGTTTTGGTGAACGGGAATCCGGTGAAAATCCGGAGCGGCCCCGCCACTGTAACTCGGTACGAAACCGTGAGCATGTCACTGTCTGTTGTTTAAGGGATGGGAAGACGCGGGATTAGGATAAACGAGAGTCAGGAGACCGGCCAAAACGAGGAGTTGAGACGATGAATGCTCGATGGGCGGCTTCCGTGTCTTTAAGTGTCGTTTTGCATCTAACCGTTTTGTGCTTGACCGCGCTCTTTTGGAGCGTAAGGCCGGTTGTATTTACGCCGCCGCAAAGCATAACTGTTACCTTGCGTAGTTTTCCGGCGTTCACGCCCGCACAGAAAGGCGTACCCGCGCCCTTGACGCCCCCAAGCCAAAAACCATCGACTCCAGAGAAACCAACTCCTAAAAAAACAATTCAGGAGACGCCGCCTCCAAAGACGTCAACCGCAAAGCCTCAAAAAACCCAGAGCCTAAAACCATCGCCCCTCACGCCCACGGATGTCACGTCCGCGCCCGAAACGGCGGCGAGCGCGCAAACGCGGGGCGCGTCTTTGGACGTACCCGGAGGGGCGTCTTCCGGCGTACCGGGAGGCGCGAAGGACGGCGTGACAGGCGACGCGAGGGGCGCTGAAATCATCGACGTGTCGTCATTATCCGTGTCGCGCAGGGTGAAGCCGGACTATCCGGCCATAGCGCGCAAGAGAAAGGAAGAAGGGACGGTCGTTTTGCTTATCAACATTGACGGGGCCAATGTTGTTGGGGTTGACGTGGAAAAAAGCAGCGGGTTTTCATCGTTAGATAGCGCGGCGGTAGCGGCTGTGAGGAAATGGAGGTTTGATAACAGAGGGAAAATAGTTGCGCGCGTTCCGGTTGCTTTTCAGATTAGATAATTTTAATTGGGAGGTTTTTAGTATGAAAATGAAGAAATTTATGCTTGTGGCGTTGGTTTTGGTTTGCTTTACGACAGGAGCGGCGGCGGATGTTCTTTACACAACGGCGGATTTTAGCACGTCCACTGGAACTTTGGGCGCTATCGACAAAGATCTGAACGCCAAAAAAGCATTGCGTACAAGTCTGACGGGCGACACGTTGATTTTTTCGGACAACGTCAACAACCGCGTTGTCGTTGTCGATAAAACCACTTCTGGCGCAGGTGACAAAATAACGGTTTTTGACCCCAGTAATTGGTCAGTTGTGGCAAACAAGAGCTGGGGCGAAGTGACCAACACCTACGACATGACCGTGTCAAGTTTGGCCGCCCTAAACGGCAAACTCTATATTGTCGGTAACGGTACATATATGCCGCAGGCGGCGGGCGCGGTTTTTACGGCTTCGACGTCGAGCTACGAGCTGTCAGGGAGAAAATATACCCCAAAAACCGACGGCGACTACGCCGCTCACGGAGTAAAAGTCGCCGTATTGGGGAACAATGTTTACGCGCTTTTTACTGTATCTGATTCTGTGTATCCATTTACATATAAAGAAAGCGTACTTGCCAAACTGGATTCAAATTTGACTCCCGCTCAGGAATATAAAATAGGGGGAAACGCTTCCGATATGACACCCTGGAATGATGGCTTTGCGGTGGCCTATCTTGGCGGTTATCAAGGCGTTGGCACTGTCGGTGGCATAGACTTCGTTGATCTCGCTACCGGTAAAACGGAAGCGTTAGTGAACGGCGCGGCGCTTGGCGGCGGAAGTTTGATACCGTCCGTATGCCGCGCCGACGCTGATACGCTATATTTTATAGGTCAGCAGTACGACGCAAATTATGCATCCACAATCACGCTCTATCGATTAAGGGCCGGCGTTATTAAAGAGCTGGACAGCGTAACCACTTACGGTTACAGGTTCGGTGTGAATTATGACGCCGAGAACGACAACGTCGTCATGCTGGCGGGAGACTCTATTGTTTTATACAAAAATTCTGACGGAACAAAGATAGTTAGCTTCGACAGCGCGGCGCTCGGCGGTGACGCTTATTCCGTAGCTATTTTGGGCGGGGCGGCAAACACGGGTAATGGTGGCGGCGGTAATGACAGCGGCGGTGGTGGTGGTGGTGGCGGCGGATGCGATGTCGGCGGCGCGTCAGGGCTTTTGGCTTTGGCTATCCCGGCGTTCTTGTTTGCCGCGCGCAAAAAACCACGCGCCTAATCGCTTCGAGTTTGAGATCATGAAAAGAATTTCGCCCTTGGCCCTTTGCGTTTTTCTGTCGGTATTTCTTTTGCTTTCGTCCTCTAATGTCTTAGCCGCGCCCGTGGATTTGGAGGCCGAGGTGGTCACGGCGTCCGGCTTCGAGGAGGACAAGGACAGATCCCCGGGGAGCGTGACCGTTCTCCGCGCCGAGGAGTTCAGGGGCGAAACTCAGTCTTTGCCCGATATGCTTGAGCGCGTTCCCGGGCTTCACGTCACGCGGTCGAGGGGACGCGGCTCTTATACCGTCGCGTCAGTCCGGGGCAGCACGTCCGCGCAGGTGGCCGTGTACGTCGACGGCTCGCTTCAAAATCTCGGCAGCGAGGCGGCTGTGGACTTGTCGGCCATACCGGTCAGCGAGGTCGACAGGATAGAGGTGTATCGCGGGGTTATACCGGCTCGCTTCGCGGAGGCGGGCTTAGGCGGCGTCATAAATATCATAACCCGCGCGCCGACCACGCAGAAAACGACCGTCTCGGGCGGGATAGGCTCATTGGGCCAAACCAAGGGCGGGTTGAGCCACTCGCAACCGCTTAAAATCGGATCTCGTGAGGGCAAATTTCTCTTGTCCGCCACTCACGAGCGTAGCGACGGAGACTTTGCGTATCGCAACGACAACGGCACGCCCTATAACAACACCGACGACTACGAGGCTTGGCGGCGCGACAACGGGCGCGATATGAGCGACGTATTGCTCAAATGGAACGACGGCCGTTTCGACGCGCGCATATCCTGGAGCCGCGACAAAAGGGGGCTTCCCGTTCCGGCCCCCGGCATGGACAGGGGCGAACGACGCCCGGGGGCTTCGCTCGATACGGAGAAATGGGATATGTCCTTAGCCGGACGATACAGCCTGAAAAATTTCGACTGGGGCTGGCGTGTCGAGGGGAGACTTCAGGACAAACTCTACGACAACCCGGACAACGCCTTGGGCGGCATAGGTGAACGCCACAACGAGTACCGCACAAAGCGCATATCC
>BNVG01000106.1 GCA_025997935.1 Synergistales bacterium
CGGGGAAAGGCAATATGAGTACGCTCTTGGTTTTTCTCGGCGCTTTCGGAGGATTGTCCGCGTGGGGTTTTATAGGGTTGTTCGTGGGGCCGCTCATACTGAGCCTCTTTGTGTTCTCTATGGACTCCTACCGCAACGCCTGGATAATCTATCAAACAGATCAGTCTTCGCGCGAGGAGATTAGAAAGCGCCGAGTTCGAAATTCCGACGCAGGTCAGAAAATAATATCGGGGGAGACGCGATAAGTAATGAAGATAATGTTGGGTTTGATGTCGGTATTGTGCGCCATCGCTGTATGCACGGTGTTGAACCTGACGAGCGGGGTATTTATACCCTTGGTTATCGCATGGTTTTTACTTCAGGTTTTCAGGCCCGTTATCGCGCTTGGGCGAAAGATTCGTCTGCCTCAGATACTGAACACCATTTTGGTTCTGGCGGTTTTCTTTGGCCTGTGCTTTTTGGGGGTAAAATTTTGCACAACTCAGGTCGTGGCCTTCAATCAGGCTTTCAACAGATATTACGACAAGCTGAGCGCTGTGAGTAAAGATATGATGGTGATGTTGCGAATCCCGGAGGACGTCATGTCGCGCTTCGACTGGGTCAACATACTCGGAAGCTCTCTGCGTAACATATCGGGGCTGGCGTTCGAGCTTTCGAGTAAATTTGTCCTGATGGTGGTTTTTTTGATGTTTATGCTACTCGAGGCGCCGTATCTCGACAAAAAAATAGACCACGCGTTTTCCGGGAGCAACGCCGTGAAGATCAAAAAAATCTTGGCCACCGTGTCTGACCAGATCAGCCGCTACCTTGGCACTATGACGCTTATAAGCATGGCTACGGGTTTTTGCGCCTGGATAGCGCTGAGAATTTTCGACGTCGAACTGGCCGAGGGCTGGGCTGTTCTGACGTTTGTGCTCAACTTTATACCTACTGTCGGCTCCATTATAGCCACGATTCCGCCGGTTCTGATGGCGATGTTCCAGTTTTCGCCGAGCTATTTCCGTCCGATAATGGTTTTGCTGTCTCTTTGGGCAATTCAGCTGACAATAGGCAATATAATCACTCCTAAGGTAGTGGGGGATAGGCTCGACCTCAGCCCAGTCCTCATTCTTCTCTCCCTGTTGTTTTGGGGAATGATCTGGGGGATACCGGGAGCTATATTGTCCGTCCCCATAGCCTCCATAATAAAGATAGTATGCGAGAACATACCGTCCTTGCGTTCCATAGCTGTGATGATGGGTAGCGGGCGCGAAACGTCCGCGAAGGAAGAAACCGTATAAATACGAGGAGGCTATAACATGGAAAGCGCGAAGCTGAAAGATATAGCGGACAAAGCGGCAAACTTGGCCTGGAAGTACGAACAGCAGTACGGCGGTTGCGGACAGGTGGCTTTGGCGGCTCTCAAAGAGACGATTGGGCAGAAAAAAATCAGTGACAGCGTTTTTCAGGCCGCTACCGGCATGGCGGGCGGAGTGGGGAGATGCGGCTACGTCTGCGGCGCTCTCAATGGAAGCGTAGCGGCTTTGTCGTGCTTCTGGGGACGCTCCTACGACGACTTTGCCGACCCCGAAAAACGACGCGCCAAGACCCTCGGCATGGCAAAGACCCTTGTAAAAAAATTCGAGGCCGAGTATGGCTCGGCTGACTGCCGTGGGGTGCAGACCAAGATAATGGGGCGCTCTTACGACATAAGCGTACCGGAGGAAATGGAGCAGTTCGTAAAGGACGGAGGGCATGACGACAAGTGTCCGTCGGTCTGCGCGAACGCCGTCCGCTGGACTATAGATATTTTGAACGACGAAGGTCTGATATGAAAGTCCTTATTATAGGAGGCTCCGCCTGCGGGGCCAAGGCGGCCGCCCGTCTGTCCCGCGTCGCGCCAAAGGCCAAGATAACGATTCTTGAGCGCGGAGAGGACATCAGCTACGCGAGCTGCGGCTTTCCGTTCTTCATAGGCGGGGAGGTCAAAAACCGCTCCGGCCTGACCAACGTGGGCTTCGGCCCCAAAAGAGACGCCGATTATTTCGGCAATCTGCTTTATACGACCGTTTTGACCGGGCATGAGGCCCTATCCATAGACCGCGAGAAGAAAAAGGTCAAGGTCAGGATTTTGGCCACGGGCAAGACCAAGGCTTTTTCATACGACAAGCTAATCTTAGCGACCGGCGCCGCGCCAATCCACCCGAACGTCCCCGGACTCGAAAAATCTCTTAATGGCGTGTTCACGCTGTCAAGCCTCAAGGACAACTTTGCCATAGACGAATATATAACCTCGCAAAAGCCGCAAAAGGCCGTGATTGTAGGCTCCGGGCTTATCGGAATCGAAATGGCCGAGGCCCTGAAACACAGGGGGCTTGACGTGACCATGATAGACGCGCTGCCCCTCCCCCTTATGTCCGTAGCCGGAGAGGAATTTGGCTTGTTTGTCAAAAAAGAGCTCGAGAAAAACGGCGTGAGGTTTTACGGCTCAGAGAAGCTAATCGGCGTAAAATCCGACGGAGAGCGCGCCTTGAGCGTAGTAACGGATAAACGGGAAAGCGGCGCGGACTTTGTTTTGCTCTCTATCGGAGTAGCGCCGAATATAGGCTTGGGCAGGGACGCCGGGCTGGCCGTTGGCAAAAAGGGGCTTTTGGCGGGTCAATTTTTACAGACGAACGACCCGGATATCTACGCGGGCGGCGACTGCGCGGAGAGCCTTGACGCCGTCACGGGCAAGTCGAGGTGGCAGCCTATGGGAAGCACGGCCAACAGGCACGGCAGAGTCATAGCCGACCACATAGCCGGAGCGTCTGAGGAAAGGAACGTTTTGTCGGACGGGAAGTTCGGCGGAGTCGAGGGGACGGCCATTGTCCGCGTCTTTGATCTTTGCCTCGGCAAGGCCGGCTTGAGTTTGTCCGAGGCCAAAGAGGCCGGCTATGAAGCCGTTGACGTTCTGACGTCCAATCCCGACATTCTGAGCTTCATGCCAGGCTCGACCCAGATGTTTATCAGGCTTGTCGCGGACAAGGCGACGCGGCGCGTTTTGGGAGCGCGGATACTCGGGCCAGTGGGGCAGGGGAGGGTCGATAAACGCTTGGATGTCGTGGCTACGGCCACTTTTGGCGCGCTGACGGTCGACGACTTGAGCGATGTGGATTTAGCTTACGCGCCGCCGTTTTCCACGGCCCTCGACCCTCTGACCCACGCCGCGAACACACTGCGTAATAAGATAGACGAACGTTTGACAAGCTGTTCGCCCAAAGAGCTTAAAAAGCGGTACGACGACGGAGACTCGAACTTCGTCATACTGGACGTACGCAACGCCAAGGAGCTGGAGACATCCGGGAAACTGCGCGGGGATATTATAAATATCCCGCTCGTCGCGTTGAAAGAATGCGTCGAGCGGGAGCCGGGTTTGCTACCTAAGAACAAAGACATAATCATAGTCTGCCGCGCGGGAGTACGCGCGTGGAGCGCGTACTCTATACTGGCCCGCGCCGGGTACAAACGTCACCGGACGATTGTTTTAGAGGGCGGGATGTCCGCTTGGGGTTACGAGACGGCGTTATCCTGATTCGTTCTCTCGACCGTGGTTTTCGAAGGAGCCTTTGAGGTTCAGGAGAACGTGCTGATGATCCGCCTTCCAGAAGGCGCAGGTGTCGCGCCCCGCGCTTTTCGCGACGTACATCGCCTCGTCGGCGCGGGCTAAAAGCTCCGTTGGGTCGCTACCGTCGTCCGGGCAGACGCTTACGCCGATAGAAACTGTTATGGTCAGTTTTTTTTGGTCGTACCATATTGGTTTTCGGAGGGCGTTCAGGGTTCTGTCCATGGCTTTTGTCAGGCCGTACCACTCGTTTTGACCAAACGCCAAAAGCATGGCGAACTCGTCTCCGCCTATGCGCGCTACCGTGTCGCTTTCCCTCATGCTCTTTCTGAGACGGTTGGCCACATCTATCAGGAGCGTGTCGCCGGCGTCGTGTCCAAGCGTGTCGTTTATCTGTTTGAAATTGTCTACGTCCACCATAATGACCGCGAGGTGCGTTTTGTTGCGCTCCGCGTATTTTATGCCGCTTTTCAGATGTTCCAGATAAAGAGGGCGGTTGCAGAGGTCTGTCAGGGCGTCGTGAGTGGCTTTGTGATATATCAGCTCTTCCCGCTCTTTGCGCTCCTGAATATCCGACGTTATAGCTATGATGCGAGAGGGTTTTTGATTTGATTGGTTTCTGATAAGCGTTCCGCGCGTCGTGAACCATCGATAGTCCTCGCTCGGCAGAATCAGCCTGTGGTCTATTTGAAAAGAATCCACGCGGTTCTGCTCCGAGAAAATATTCAGGAAAAACGACGAGGCGTCCTCATCTTCAGGATGAAACATATTTATCCAGTCATAGATGAATACGGCCCCGTCGACGCGAAGCCCGGACATCTCCACAAGACGCGGAGAACGATAAATAGCCGAGTTGTTCTCGAGGTCTATATCCCACATTCCGTCTCCGCTACCCTGAAGAATGAGATTCCAGCGCTCTTTCTCGCGGGCGAGCGTTTTTTCGGCTGATTTTCTGGCGGCGGTTTCGTTTTGAATGTTTCCCGCAAGGGATTCGATTTCTTTTTGTTTACCTTCGAGCTGTTTACAAACGCAAGACAACCACTCGCTCATGGTGTGATTTTGTACAAATTCACCATCGGCGGCGTTATCGTCTTTTTGTGAAACCGTATCCTGCGTCAAGTTGCATTCATCCTTTCGATTTAGTAATCACAAAGATTCATGCTAATTCTATCACGTCGTTCGGCAACCCGCAATCAACCCTTCACAAATATTCATCAATGTCGCATCAACTCCTGCATCAGCCCGTGCCGGAGACCCTGAGAGCTGACCGTCACGGTGTGCGCTCCTACGATATTCATAACTACGCGTACTATACAAGCTCCCGCCAAGACTATGTCCGCCCGCTTAGGCGGAAGCCCCGGGATTTTTTTGCGCTCCTCTATTGTTTTCCCGGCGTAATCCTTTATCTGAGCCGATATTATCGCTTCGCTCAAAGACGCGCCGTGCACCGCGCCGCCGTCCGGCCCCTCTGAGCTGTCCCTGACGTATGCCAGCGTCGTGACGGCTCCGCCTATGCCTATCAATAACGGTGTGTCGCGCTCCTGTTTTACGCCCCGTTTCAGAAATTCTTCCCGAACCAACGCCTCGGCCTTTTCTACGCTGTCCGCCTCTACGGGGTCGCTTCGAAAAAACTCCTCGGTAAGCCAGATCGCGCCTATCGGCACGCTGAAACTTCTATCCGGTACGGCTCCGCGCCCGTAAATGAACTCCGTGCTTCCGCCCCCCGTGTCGAAAACCAAAAGGTTTTTGTCCCCGTCGCTATCGCTTACCGGTAGGCTCGAGCAGGCCCCTATATGCGCGAGCCTCGCCTCTTCTTTGCCGTCTATGACTCTCAGCTCGACGCCGGCCCTGCGCTTTACGAGCTCTAAAAACGCAGACGCGTTTTTTGCCGTCCTCACGGCCATAGTTCCGACGGTTGATATTTCCTCCGCCCCCCATTCCCGGGCTATGCGCGCGTAGTTCGCTATTGCCTCGGCGTTGCGCTCCATAGCGGCGGGGGATATTGCGCCCGTCTCCCTGAGCCCTTCTCCGAGACGCGTTATATCGCTTCTCTCGTCGAGGATGCGCGGACGCGCTTCGGTTTTTTCCGCCAACAAAAATTTTATGGAGTTTGTGCCGACGTCTATGACGCATTTTATTTTGGATTTTTGTTTCATCCTAAAATTCTCCCTTTATCTGAAAAACATAAAAACGACCTCGCTCGCGTTTCGCAAAAACGGGCGACCGAGGGTGGCCGGTATTTACATAGAAGGAAAAATATCTATTATAGTGACTTCGGGAGGCGCGAGGAACCTCATTGGCGGCCCCCAGAACCCCGTGCCGTTGCTCACATAGACAAGGCCCCCGTCCTCGCGCTTCGACAATCCCTGTATGCTTTTGTTGACGCGGGCCGCTACGTAGGTGAACGGCCATATCTGACCTCCGTGGGTGTGCCCGGAAAGCTGGAGGTCAAATTTGCCGACAGTCCCGGCGACGACGTGCGGGCGATGCTTCAGAAGTATAAGAGGCTCTTTGTTTTTGCGGGAGAAGTCTATTCCTTCCGGCAGAGTCTCCTCGCCGAAGAATCTGCCCATTCTGGCTGGGTCGTCGAAGCCGACTATCACGAGCCCCGCCACTTCCGTTCGCGCGTCGCGCAAAACCGTCAGCCCCGCGCGTTTCATAAAATCGACGGCCTGCCTTATGCCGCTGTAAAAATCGTGATTCCCCGTGACGACGAACGCTCCGTATTTGGCGCCGTGTCCGCGCAGAAGCTCGGCCTCACGATCCCGTCCGTCCATATTCCCGTCCACAAGGTCTCCGCCTATCATTAAAATATCCGGCTTCGATTCCCGCACTAAAGCCATGACACGCTCCAAGCGGCTGAGCGTGTAGACGCCGCCGAGGTGAATATCCGTCAGAAAGGCTATTCTGACACGCTCCACTCCCTCGGGCAACGGCAGCTCTACCGATACGTCGACCCTACGGACGTTCCAGGCCTCGTAGAAGCTGTAAATCACGACAATGGCTATGGCGAGAAGCGTGAAGGGCACACACCGGCGCGGGGCGAAAAAGCGGCCTCTGAGCGCCGAACCCGTAGCGGCGTCTATTATCCGCATAGCGAAGGCCCCCATATCCATTATGAAAAATCCGAGGCACGCAAGGCCGACTATGGCAAGCCATGTGAATGACAGGACAAATATCACCTCGCCCGCGCGCCCTGAGAACAGCCCCGCGCGGGAGGCAAAAGGTAAAATCGCCCATATCAGCGCAAAGCACAGATAAATCCAGTTCCAGACCCCCGGAGCGAAGCCCGAGCGCAGTTTGAGATAGATATATATATTGGAA
>BNVG01000107.1 GCA_025997935.1 Synergistales bacterium
GCCCTGTCCCACAACCTCGGAGGCGTCGCATATAGACACGAACGCCTTAGGGTCTTTTTCTCTCAGGAAAGTTTTGAGTTGCAGGACGTGCCGGGGCTCCAAAAGCGAGATGAGCACCGGACGGGACTCTCCCGTGAAGCCGCCCCTGCCCTCTACGCGCGTGACGCCCTTGCCCTTTGACGTGATGAAATGAGAGACTTCATCCGGGATGTTCGTGATGATGAAGGCCTGTTTGCGTCTGTCGAAGCTATGCATGAAGTTGTCGAGCGTTACGCCGTACACGTAGAGGCAGACCACGCCGTATATGACCGACTCCAAGCCCACGACGCCCAAAGACAGAGCCAAGATGACGAGGTTTATATATATCGAAAACTGCCCCACCTCCCAGCCGCGCCGCCTCCTCAAAACCATGGCTATTATATCCGTGCCGCCGCCAGAGCCTCCGACTTTGAAGATCATCGAGGCCGCCATGCCCCTCATAAGGCCGGATATCACCGCCGCCATAAACCTGTCATTT
Source organism: Synergistales bacterium (assembly GCA_025997935.1). Taxonomy (GTDB): domain Bacteria; phylum Synergistota; class Synergistia; order Synergistales; family Aminobacteriaceae; genus BNVG01. The sequence continues at coordinate 518 of BNVG01000107.1, forward strand.
GGCAGGGGCAACGGATGCGCCTGAAAAATCGGGATAAACAAGGAAAACACAACTATGGAACATACCGTCAGCCCTAAGAAGCGCAGATCTAAATTGCTGGAGCCCCACCACAGCAGAATGGCGTTGCCAAAAAATATCGCCCAGCTTGGGGATATTCCGAACACGTAGTTAGACAGCACGGCCAGCCCCGTCACGCCCGTATCCGGGAAGCGATGTGGCAGGGTGAAATACATGACCGCGAACGCCGAGACGATGTTGCATAGGGCGACCACAAGAAGGGCCTTCCACGCGCCCCTTACGCCTTTTAGCAAAACGCCGATTTTCGTTTTCAAATTTATCGCCAAAGTAAACTCCTCTCAAAAACTTTTCTATAAAATTAAAGTTATTTTACAATATTTTTTTCTCAAAATTCATTTCTCGAATTTTATTTTTGCAAGTTAAAAACATATTGTATAATGATTGGGTTGTTTACGGCAAACGGGAGGAACATGAATAAATATGGGCGAAAACACAAACGAAAACATAAACTTGAACGAAGCGCCGCGAAGTGACAATAGCGATTACGGCGCGGGGAGCATACAGGTTTTAGAGGGACTCGAGGCCGTCCGCAAACGTCCCGGGATGTACATAGGGGATACGAGCGCGCGGGGGTTGCACCACCTTGTCTATGAAGTCGTGGACAACGCCGTTGACGAGGCCATCGGCGGTTTTTGCGACCGCATTGACGTTATGATTCATAAAGACGAAAGCGTATCCGTGCAGGACAATGGGCGCGGCATACCCACAGATCCTCACCCCTACAACGGACGCCCCACCAGCGAAGTCGTCCTGACCATCCTCCACGCTGGGGGAAAGTTTGGCGGGGGCGCGTACAAGGTCTCGGGCGGGCTTCACGGCGTGGGCGTGTCGGTGGTCAACGCTCTCGCGGAGTGGCTCGAGATAACGATAGCGCGCGACGGGGTCGAAAGACATCAGCGGTTCGAGCGCGGCATTCCGGTGACGGAGCTTTCGGAGCCCGTGCCGACGACGTGGCGCGGTACGCGCATACATTACATGCCGGACGCGACTATTTTCGAGGACGTCGTTCACTCTTTGGACACCCTCAAGAGCCGATTTCGTGAGATAGCGTTTTTGACCCCGGGGCTTCATATAGCCATAGAGGACGAACGGAGCGGCGAAAAGAAGGACTACCGCTTTGACGGCGGCATAAAAGCCTTTGTGGAATATCTCGACAGGGGCAAGGCCGCGCTCTACGCCGCGCCGACCGTGCTGAGCGGCGAGCGCGACGGAGTGGGCGTCGATGTTGGCTTTCAGTATAACGACAGTTATTTAGAGAGGGTTTTCTCGTTCGCCAATCTCATCCATACCATAGAGGGCGGCACCCACGTATCAGGGTTGCGTTCCGCCATGACGAGGGCGGTCAACGAAGTCGCCCGAAACAGCAAAATCCTGAAGGAAAAAGACGAAAACCTCTCGGGCGACGACCTCAAGGAAGGGCTTACCTGCGTCATATCCGTCAAGCTCGCCAATCCGCAGTTCGAGGGGCAGACAAAAACCAAGCTCGGCAACAGCGAGGTCAGAGGCATCGTGGACTCTTTTGTTTACGAGGGGCTTTTGGCCTGGTTCGAGGACAACCCCGACGCTGTGAGGCCGATTGTCGAGAAAGCCATTCGCGCGCGCCAGGCGCGCGACGCGGCCAAACGCGCGCGAGAGCTTGTCCGAAAGGGCGCCATGACGGGTCTGACTCTGCCCGGCAAATTAGCGGACTGCTCCTCGCGTACGCCCGAGAACACCGAGCTTTACATAGTAGAGGGAGACAGCGCGGGCGGTAGCGCCAAGCAGGGTCGCGACCGCACCTTTCAGGCCATCCTCGCCCTTCGCGGCAAGATACTGAACGTCGAGAAGGCGCGGCTCGACAAAATGCTTGGCAACAACGAAATACGTACTATAATACAGGCGCTGGGCTGCGGAATAGGCAACGAGTTCGACGCGCACAAGCTCCGCTACCACAAGATAATCATAATGACGGACGCCGACGTGGACGGGGCTCATATCAGCACGTTGCTTCTGACGTTCTTCTACCGCCATATGCCCGAACTGATAAGCTCAGGCTATCTCTACCTCGCCCAGCCGCCCCTCTACCGCGTACAGAAGGGCAAGAAGGTGAATTATTGCTACACCGAAAAAGAGCTGCGAGGCTACGTGGACGTCGTCTTAGTCGAGCCGGCGGATGTTGCCGAGACGACCGATGAAAGTACGCCTCAGCCTGCCGCCGGAATCGGAACAAAGGGCAAGGGAAACGTGCATATACAGCGTTACAAAGGCTTGGGCGAGATGAACCCCTCGCAGCTTTGGGAGACAACGATGGATCCCGATCGTCGCGTTTTGAAGCGCGTAGAACTCGACGACGACGTTTTGGCGGACGAGTATTTCGACATTCTGATGGGCGACAAGGTGGAGCCGCGGCGCGACTTTATAACGTCCCAGGCCCACGCCGTCAAAAACCTGGACGTATAATAAGGGCAAAAACCTGTAGGGGCGATCGCCTCGATCGCCGGTGTTCAAGCGTTACAAGAGTAAAATTTTGCGAGAGTGGCGGAACTGGCAGACGCGCCGGACTTAGGATCCGGTGCCGCAAGGCATAGGGGTTCGAGTCCCCTCTTTCGCACCAGAACATCTACCATTTAAGGCAACATATCGAACTTTGCCCTCGGGATATGGCAATACCCGTTCGGGTTCTTGTCTAAATAGTCCTGATGGTAGTCCTCGGCGAGATAGAACTGCCGGAGTGGTTCGCATTCTATGGCAACAGGCCTTGTCAGAGTTTCACCGAGCGACGCTGACCATCCGCGAACAATCGCCTCATCAGATTCGTCCGTGCAGTAAATACCCGTGCGATATTGAGTCCCTATGTCCATGCCCTGCCTGTTGCGCGATGTGGGGTCGACTACTTCGGCGTACAAATCCAAAAGCTTAGTAAGCGGCAGGATTTTTTCGTCGTAGATAACCTCTATTGTTTCGGCGTGTCCGGTGTTGTTGTTGCACACATCTTCATATGTCGGAGCTACTGTCGAACCATTGGCGTAACCCGCTCTGGTCTTTACTACGCCCGGAATCATCGAGATATATTTTTGCAAGCCCCAAAAACATCCTCCGGCGAGATATATTGTTTTCATTGAAAAAATCATCCTCCTTCCTGACCGTCTGCATTGAGTATACATTAAATATGCGTTGCCGTTTTCACGTTGCCACCATCATCGTCGCCGCTGTTGGAGCCTCTTGATACGGTAAACGCCTCGACTGTCGTGTTGAAGTTCTGTCTAATAGTGTTAGAATTTTCCAAAAATAAGGTGTATTATGCGATTTTTTATTATTGTAAGGTAGACGTGCATTAACTAAGAGGGATCCCTTACCTCCTACACAATCATCCCCCCGGGAGAGAGGCTGGGGGTAGGGGATTTCACGAAGGAGCAAAATGCTATGTCAATTTGTATGGATGTTCACGTAAGCGAGAGGTACTTATAATGTCCATCCGTATCAAAATCGTTCTCGTTATCGCTTCCATCATCGCCGCTATTACCATATCCAGCACGGGCATAGGACTGTTCTTCACCAAAGGCTGGATTTTGGAGACGATAGGGAAAGATATGGTCGTCGTCAGCGAGATTGCGGATCAATTAGTTTCCAGTGAACTCAGGATAATCAAGGCGACGTTGACAATGGTTGCCGATCAACCCGTGAGCGATATAAGCCTTTCCCAGGCGCTGGAGATGCTGAGAACTCATACCAAAGGCCACTACTACCTCGCTCTGACGTTTTTCCGCGCTGACGGCACGTTTATTTCCTCGGGCACGGCCGCTCCGACAACCGTCGAGTTCCTCGAAAGCAAATACGCGCAGCGGGCGCTGAAGGGCGCTGTCGCTATCTCTACCACGGAAAAGACTGCGGAAGGCTCGCTCGTCTTTCGGGTCTACTTGCCAGCGGGCGAAGGCGTACTGGTCGCCACCGTCTCGAGTTTGAGGCTTGCCGATACTATAATGCGATTCCAAATCGGAAAAACGGGAAGCATCTTTATCCTCGACGAGGACGGCACGTTCATCGCGTTTAGGGACCAGGACGCGGTTTATAATCGGCAAAATTTCATCGAACAGGCCCAAAAAGATCCCTCTTATCAGTCAGCGGCGGAATTTCACCGACTTATGACAGAGCGCGCAAGCGGCGTGAGCAAGTACACATTGTACGGCGTCGAACGGGTTTGCGCCTACAGGCCTATAAGCGACCTGACTGTGAACTGGTCCATCGGTGTTTCCTCTCCTATCGCGGAAAGCCCTGTCGCAGAGGCGTGGCGTGGGCTGTTGTTCACCGCCGCGATCTTTCTGGGTCTGGGCGGCTTAGCCGCGATCTTCGTGGCAGGCCAAATCGCGCGTCAGTTCGAGAAAATAGAGGAGCAAAATATCCGTCTCGCGGAGCTTATGGAAACGGCCCAAGAGGCATCGAACGCCAAAAGCAATTTCCTCGCCAGCATGAGCCACGAAATGCGTACGCCTCTCAACGCCATCATCGGGCTGAGCGAACTGGCTCTCGGTTTCGAGGAAGTGCGGGGAGAGGCCGCCGAGTATCTGAGAAAAATCTACAGCTCCGGCGCGACGCTTCTCGGCATTATCAACGACATTCTGGACATCTCAAAAACCGAGGCCGGGAAGTTCGAGCTGGCGCCGGTTCTCTACAACATCCCCAGCCTTATCAACGACACCGTCACCCTGAACATCATACGCATAGGCGACAAGCCCATCCAGTTCCGCCTGCACATCGACGGAACCATGCCGTCTAAGCTGTTCGGCGACGAACTGAGGGTCAAGCAAATCTTCAACAACCTTTTGAGCAACGCCTTCAAATACACAAAAGAGGGCTTCGTGGACTGGTTTGTCTCCTGCGAGCGGGACGGAGGCTACGTCTGGTTAGTCACGAGCGTGAAGGACACCGGCGTTGGCATGTGTCAGGAGGATCTGGGAAAGCTGTTCTCCGACTACAGCCAGCTGAATACGAAGCGCGACAGAAACATAGAAGGAACCGGGCTGGGGCTCGCCATCACCAAAAAAATGGCGGAGCTGATGGACGGCTCTATCACGGTGGAGAGCGAATATGGAAAGGGCAGTACCTTCACGGTGCGGCTTCGCCAAAAATTTGTTTCGGATGTCCCTATAGGCGAGGAAGTCGCGGAGAACCTAAAACAGTTTCATTACTCCGACGAGAAGCGCGATTTTTGCGCGAACTTGGTACGAATCCGCCTTCCCTACGCCAGAGTGCTAATAGTGGACGATGTTCAGACGAACTTGGACGTGGCGAAAGGAATGATGAAACCCTACGGTATGCAGGTAGATTGCGCCACCAGCGCCTCGCAGGCCATAGAGTTGATCCGTAAGGCGGAAGTCAAATACAGCGCTGTTTTTATGGATCACATGATGCCCGGTATGGACGGCATAGAGGCTACGCGCGTTATCCGCCGCGAGATCGGAAGCGATTATGCACATAGCGTGCCCATTATCGCGCTGACAGCCAACGCCATTCTTGGCAGCGAGGAAAAGTTCCTCTCGCATGGCTTTCAGGCCTTCCTCTCGAAGCCCATAGACGTGAGGCGGATGGATCAAATCATTCGGCAGTGGGTGCGGGACGAGGCGCTTGAAAGCAAGATTGAATGCGAGCCGGAGGCGCAGGGCGGAGAGGAACCCGGAAAGTTCTCCGAATCACGCTTCGAGAAATGGAAAATAGAGGGCCTCGACCTTAAAAAAGGACTCGCGCGGTTTTGGAACGTTGAGGAATCTTTCCTCGATGTTCTGCATTCTTATATTGTGAACACGAGGCCCTTGTTGGATAAATCGCGCCACTACGCGAGGGTGGAAAATCTGCCGGAGTACGCCACTGTCGTACACGGCGTCAAGAGCAGTAGTTACGGCATATACGCGAACATGGTCGGGGAGAAGGCGGAGGCATTGGAGCGCGCGGCACGGGAGGGTGACGCGGCGTTCGTGCTGTCGAACAACGACTCCTTCATCGAACTGGCGGAGAAACTGATCGAGGATCTGGTCGCGATGATGAGTGAAATCGCCCCGACAAGTCAAAAATTGAGAAAGCCAAAGCCGGACGCGGCGCTCTTAGTTCGCTTAGAAGAGGCTTGCGCGAACTTCAGCATGGACGCTGTAGATGAGGTTATGGAAGAAATAGAGAGCTATGAATACGAATCACAGACAGAGTTGATCGTCTGGCTCAGAGAACGGGTAAACCTGATGGAATTTGACCGGATACGAGAGAGGCTGGAATTAGCCGCAAAGTGAAAGGAGGGCATCCGCTATGGAGAATAAACGTC
>BNVG01000108.1 GCA_025997935.1 Synergistales bacterium
TCTGAATGGCGGCGCAGGGATCCAGACCGGCTCCTACTTTGCCGGAAAGGCGCGCGCGCCTCATGACCGCGGGAGATTCAAGCGTTCCGTTTCGCCCAAGAAACTCGGCCCTGTCGCCCAGGACGCAGGCGCTTCTGTCGTCTGTGTCGAAAAACGCAACTCGGCCGGGAAACTCCGTATTGTAGGAGTTGCGGGCGAAAATGGTTCCGCTGCTCTCGTCCCGTTCGGTGACGACATACATGCCGGTTTTGGCGTGCAGGTCGCCCAGAATCCATTCCACATAGCCCGTGGCGGAAATACTCCGGGCGCGTCCTGAGATATTGCTCACCTTGAGCACGGCGAATTTTACGGGGGCGTCCATAGCTACGTAAATTTGCAACTCGCTTCGGATGCCGCGCTCGGTATGCTCGAAAACGCTGTATCCGAAACCGTGCCTTGTGGTATAAGGCGTGCCGCCGCAGCAAGGTTGCGGCGCGGGCGACCAGAAAGAACCGTTTTCCTCGTCTCTGACATAAAACGCCTCTCCCCGTGAATCGCTTACGGGATCGTTTCCCCAGGGCGTCAGCCGAAATTCGTGCGCGTTTTCGCTCCAGGTGTAGCCTAAGCCGTTTTCGGAGACCACAGTTCCGAAAACGGGATTGGCCAAGACGTTCACCCACGGCGCGGGCGTCGGGTATCCCAACGCCGTAGTTATGACATACTCGCGTCCGTCCGGCGTAAAGCCGCCCGTTCCGTTGTAGTAGAGAAGGTCGGGCCGGGGCTGTGGAGCCGCGCCCGAGCGGGCGGCGTGGTGAGGAGCGGGGAAAAGAGGTATATCGAGATCTCTGATCTCCCGCCCTTTGATCTGTTCTTCCAGCGTTCCGCGAGCGTCATAGATAACGGCGCGAGCCGCCGTCTGGATGAGAACCCTGTCCTCCTCCGCCATACGATCCGACGACCTTACGAAGACGCTACCGGAACCGGGCGTTTCAGAGTGAAAAGCCCCTGCGGCGACGAGTTCCATGATCTGATCCTGCAAAAGTTGACGATACCCGGCCCTGTTCTCGTTCCATATAACGAGGTCGACGGCCAAGCCGGTCAGACGCCAGTACGCTTGAGCCTGCAACAGCTGACGCGCCAAATTTACGTTCGCGGCGTCTTCGATTTGAAGTAGGACGATGGGCAAATCGCCGGAGATGGAGTATCCCCAAAGACCGGACTGCCCTTTGTTGTTTTTTGCGAGTAACTGGGCGTCGGCGCGCAGCGATGAGGACGCGTAAACGACCGAGCCGGCCAGATGGTTGTAAAGCTGCGCGTCGGCCTCTGAGACGTTAAGCTGGCGCAGCAATACCTGACTATGCGTCCAGGCCATATCGAAAACCCTGTCAGTCAAATGACGGTCGTGATATTTTTCCACAAGTCGCAGCGCGGCCTCGCGGCTTTCCGCGACGCCGGAGACGACGTCCAAAACAATTGACTGTTCGGCCTCGAGAAATACACGGTTGCGTACGGCGACTATGGGGTCGAGAACGGAACCGTCGACGTCCGAAAGCGATATGTTTGCCGCGCTTAGAGCCTCGGGGTCGACGACGGTTCGGCCCCGCCCGATAAACCGCTGACGATCGGTCTCATAAGAAACATCCATAGCCGTGACGCCATGCGCGACCATCATATGGAACATCCATAGCGGATGCTCGTCGTCAGAACGGGGGCGTCGGGTGCAGAGAATCGTCTGCTGTTCCGGGAGAATTTCCGTTCGCACGAACAGGTTGCTGAAGGCCGGGTGCAACTCGTCCCCGGCGGAGGGAGCCAAAACCACCTCCGCGAAGCTGGTCATTTCTAGTGTGCGGCCCGAGAACGCGCGGTTGGTGACGCGGGTGCGCCTCAGCTCTATATCGTCTTCTGGTGAGACGACTATTTCGGTATGGGAGTCGTAGCCGCGATTTTGGCAGTGAAACTCGGCTCTCCCCTCGGAGAAGACCGCCCGAAAGGACTTCGTGCGCCTTTGCGTCGGCTGGTGCGCGACTGACCAAAATTCCCCTGTTTTGACGTCGCGAAGGTAGCAAAAAGTCCCGCGGTTGTCGCAGGTCCCGTCCTCGCGCCAGCGGGTGACGGACATGTCGTTCCAGCGGCTGTAACCGCTTCCGGCGCTTGTGACCATGACATGGTATCTTCCGTTTGAAAGAAGCTGTATTTGAGGGCTACGCGTATCCGGCCGGTCGAAGATACGCGTCGACGCGCCCTGAGTGTTTTTATCGCGTCTGAACTCGGTATATCCTTCCATGATAGCGCGGGGAGCGGCAGTCTCTGGAAGTCGCTCTTGCAACAAAAGTAGCGTCGCCTGAAACAGCGGTTCCGCCGAGAAGCGTTTTTGCATCGGGCAGTCTGAAAGCAGATGATTCAGGGCAAGGAGGCTCATGCCCTGGTGGTGCGCCATGAACGACCTGATTACGGCGCGCGAACGCCCCCGCTGGAGGCGCGACGGAGTGTAGTCGATAGCCTCGTAGAAGCCGTATCGGCCCTCGAAGCCCTCAGACGAAAAATCCTCTAAGTTGCGGCACGCCTCCAGTGGGCTGACCATAAGCGCCAGCATGGAGGCGTAGGGAGCTACGACTAAATCATCGGCCAACTCGCGCCTGAGGCCGAGCCCGGGGACTCCGAAGGCGTGATACTGATAGTCGCGCTGACTATCGAAAACATTGTAGCCGCACTCCGATATTCCCCACGGAAGAGCGAGTTTTTTTCCGTAGGCAATCTGTCTTTTTACCGCCGAGCGGCAGGTTTCGTCCAGCAGCGTGCGCTCGTAAGTGGGCATCACGAGAAGGGGCATCAGGTATTCAAACATCGACCCGCTCCAGGACTGTAGGGTCGGTTCGCCCAAGCCGCCGACGAGATTGCGCCCCAAGGTGAACCAGCTCTCCTGCGGCAGGCCGCCCTGGGCTATGCCGACAAAGACGGCCTGCCGAGCCTCCGACGCTAAGAGATCGTAATAGCTGTTGTCGGGCCTGAGGTCGGCTACGTTGTAGCCTATACTTATCAGACGCCGTTTTTTGTCGTAGAGAAAATCGTATTCTATCTCGGAAAAAGCGCCGCATTTAAGTATCAAATCGTCTATAACGCCAAGCCGTTCTATGGCGTGAGGATTGCCCTTGTCACACAATTCCCTTAAAGTGGAATTTTCGTCTGACGCGAAAAATTTCAGCTCGCCTATGCCGTCCTGAGCCGCGCGGATAATACGTTCGTCCCCTGCCGCCGACTTCATAGCCTGTTCTAAGTAGGGCCGCAACTCCGGCATGGTGTCCGAGATTGGCTCTATACCTGAAACATCGCGCAGGTTTTCGAGAAATTGAGGCTCGATAATTTTGCGGTCGGCCAACTCGCGAAGGCCGGAACGCAGCGTCAGAAGATGCCCCACGAGGTTTCCGCTGTCCACCGTCGAAACATAAAGAGGCGGCAGGGGTTTAAGCGTCTGAGTGTCGTACCAGTTGAAAAAATGACCTCTGTGACGCTGCAGGGAGTCCATGGTGCGAAAGGCTCTGACGGTGCGGTCGATAAGCCTTCCGGCCGATATAAAACCGAGATCGTAAGCGGACAAATTGGCCAGCAGTGAAAGCCCCATGTTGGTCGGAGAGGTGCGGTGCGCCGTCCTGACGACCGGGTATTCCTGATAGTTATCGGGCGGCAGCCAGTTGTCCTCCGGGCCGACAAATGTCTCGAAGAAGCCCCATGTCTTGCCGGCGAGTTTTTTCAAAAAATAGCTCTGGGCCGGAGTGAGCTTTTCCTGACGTCTATCCGCTATCTCGCTGATTTTCCAGGCTATGAACGGCGAAAAAAACCATAGCGCCAACAGCGGCATAGCCGGAACAAGCGCGGGGGAAGCCAACGCGGCAAGCGCTCCCGCCGCAAAGAGAGCGATAAACGGGCCAAACCACATATTTTTCAAATATGTTTTCAAATCTTTGCCCTGCTGTTTTAGCGCATTATCCGAGGAGTTCCACTGTAACAAATTCTTGCGCGTCAAAGAAAGCCGGCACAGAGTGCGGAAAATTGCGTCTAAACTGTAAAAAGCCTCATAGGGTAAACAGGCGAGCGAAAAGACTATTTGCGAGAGGACACGCGGAATTTGGCGCGCGGATATGAGTAGGCGCTGCCGTGCGCCCATATCCGTCGGCTTCTTTATAAGGCCCGCGACGGAAGCGGCTATGGACGGGAGCAGGACGATACCGATAACCGCGCCTGTCCAAAGGCCGGGGAAAGGCAGAGCGAACCAGGCAAGCAGGAGCAGCGACGTCAGCGCCGCCGCGGTGAGGCTACGCCTTAAATTGTCGAAGATCTTCCAGCGGGACAGCGGCGACAGCGGGTTTTTTTTCGTACCCTCGCCTGAGGCGGGGACAAACGGCAATGTCCACGCGGCTATCTGCCAGTCTCCGCGAATCCAGCGGTATCGGCGGGCCGCGTCTGAGGCGTATCCTGAGGGGAACTCCTCGTACAGGCGCACGTCACTCAGCAGACCGGAGCGGGCGTAGCAACCCTCCAAAAGGTCATGGCTGAGAATCCGGTTCTCGGGAAAACGCCCGCCTGTCGTCTGCCGGAAGGCGTCGATATCGTAAATACCCTTTCCGGTGAAAGAGCCCTCGCCGAACAAATCCTGATAAATATCGGAAACGGCACGGGTATAGGGATCTATGCCGACCTCGGCGGAGGACATTTCGGCAAACGGCGAGCGGGGCGCGTCGGTAAGGACGGCGGATACTCGCGGCTGAAGAATGCCGTAGCCCTCCACAATTCGCCCAGCTGTTTTGTCGTAGCGCGCCCGGTTGAGGGGATGCGCTATGGCTCCCACGAACTGCCGCGCCGAATCCCGCGACATGCGCGTGTCGGTGTCTAAGGTGATGACATAGCGCACGTCCGACAGCGCCGATACGTCGCCGAGGGTAACGGAAAACCGCCCGCTCTCCCCGCGCAGAAAATCGTTCAGGCTCGCGAGTTTTCCGCGCTTGCGCTCGTAGCCCATCCAGACGCCCTCCTGTGGGTTAAAAACGCGCGGCCGGTGGAACAGAAAAAAAACGTCTTCGGCTGAGGCCCGGTATTTCGCGTTCAGCTCCTCGATTTTTCGCTCCGCCAGCGTCAGAAGGGCCTCGTCCTCCGGGAGCGTTTCCCGGTCGGCGTCGCAGAAGTCCGTCAGCAGACCGAAGTAGAGGTTCGCCTCACGATTGCCGAGAAAGCGAATTTCCAATTCCTTAACAAGGCTCTCTATGGCGCTCGCGTCCGTGAGCATCGCCGGAACGACCACCAAAGTTCGGCAATCATCCGGGATTCCCTCTGAATTTGAAAAATCCATACGCGGTAGCGGAAACGGCGTTATCAGGAGAGTCGAGAACCAATTTGCCAGCGATATGGACAGGTCGCCGGCGCAGAGGAGCAAAAGCAAGCCCAGCAAAACGATTAGCCATGCGCTGATTCCTCCCGGAAGCATAGCTAAGCCCACGCATGTAAAAAACGCGGTGAGAATCGCCGCGTTTCCCAAATATACGGCCAAAGGAGTAGGGGCGCAGGCGGCGCGGAGAGAATCCATGACCGTAAAGCGCGCCTTGACCCGTTTTTCCAATTCCGGCAGACCTTTATCTATGAGATAGAACCCAATATGCGCGCGCCTGTCGTCAGGGCCCAGATCCTTTGCCGCTTCGCTTGCCATATGGAGCGCTTCGGCGGCTATATTTTCCTCGGAATATGGGCTCTTCCTGGCGTATTTTTCCACCACGTGACGATACCGGTCTCTGGTCGCGAAATCCATTCCGCGGTAGACCCCGCTTGGGTCTTTCGCAAGCGTCCGCTCGACGATACTCGTTTCCTCGACGAACGTTTTCCAGTCCGTGGCGTCCACCGAGCGAAGGCTTTTGATGCAGTTGCCCATCGAGACCTGATAAGTTACCTGCAACTGATTTTCGGCGCTCACCGCCTGTTCCACGGTCGAGTTCGACTCGGACAGCTGCTGTGAAATCCAGGTGAGCGACAGCCCGAACGCCGACCTTATTCCTCTGAGGCGACGCGTTAGCTCCGCCACGAAGGACGTGGTCAGTACGGGTGTGGACCTGGCCATGTCGGCGATAACCCCTATGAGTTTTGTTTGATCTTCCGAGGCCACGACAACCATGCGGTCAGCCCATTCGTCAGCGCCCTTTTTTTCAAGCCTGTTGGCCGCTACTAACACGCTGACGCGTCTCAGGTTCTCGATGAGCGCGAGCCTCAGCATTATAGGTATAGCCCAAAGCTCGCCCAATTTCAGCGCGCTTATGGTTTGATACGCGCTCACAAGGCTTTTCAGGCTCTCGGAGTTCACGCTCCCGTCGCCGCTCAATATAGCCTCGAGAGCAATGTCATAGACTCTGGGTAGCTGAGCCGAGGAACCGTTCGACAGATAGGGGAGTTCGCGGCTGTATCCCTTGGGTAGATGCCGGCGCGCCGTTCGTATCTGCTCCTCGATAACGTAGAAGTTATCGAGGAGCCATTCGCCGGCGGGGGAGATGCCGCGCCCTGCCTCGACGTCCCCAGCCAGTAGCCTGTGCAGACCTATTAATATGCTCTCGTTTTCGCTCAGCCGCACAAGAAGTCTTTCTTTAGAACGCGCCGTTTTCAAATGGTGACGAGCCGCGAGCGCGGCGCCGTGTTCTTCCCTTTGCTCGGCGCTGAACAATCGCGGACGAAGCGGGTACTCGTCGCCGGCGGCATATTTTGAGGGGACGCCGACTCCCATAAGATTAGAATAAAGACGTGTAAAAATTCTGTGAACGTTGCCGTATCCCTTCATTTTATTGTTCCTCCACGAGAAAAGTTCAAGTGATTATCAAAAGAATAGAC
>BNVG01000109.1 GCA_025997935.1 Synergistales bacterium
TATGTAAAAATATTAAATGGAGTGTGGACGAAAATGGCTACCGCAACATTGGAACGCGAAAAACTATCACGGATCGTTATGAGCTTGCCGGACAACAAGGTGATCGAGGCGATTGACTTAATCGAAAATCTTAGTGTTGGCGGCGACGAGTCCAATACAATGACGAGGTGCGCTCTCTTTCGGGAACATCTTGACGCCATGAAGGGCAGGAAAGACCCGCCGCCCGAGGACAGGAAAACACCGTTGACAGCCATAGAGGGCTTTGCGGAGCTCCAGCCCTCGGCTATGTAGGACGGCGACGGCGCGGGGAAGTCTATCGCGCTCGTGTTTTCCTTCGTCAGAGGCTTGGGGTCTACGCCGTAGGCGCTCTTGAAGTCGTTCTGGAACAATCTGGTCGCGGGCACCGCAAAAGCGCCGAAGCTCAGAACCTCGGAATACTGCTGAAGGGTATTGACATTGAACAACCCAAGTCTGTCTATATATTTCGGGTCTATATTGATGCTGAAATACTCGCTTTCCACCTCAAGCCAAGCGCCGTCGCTCACTTGCTGCCCGTATTGATTGTATCCAACTGTCGTCACCGAGATATACGTCCTGCCCGGAGAAAGCGCGGTTATGTTTCCGTATCCGTCGATGGTAGCGCACCTTTCGTTGCTGCTATTCCATGTGACGGCCTCCGCAAGCGGTCTGTTCGCCGAATCATAAACAATGGCGGTCAGGCTCGTCGTTTGGCCTATTCTGGTCATGTTGTTCGGTATGCCGCTCATGACGACGCGGTTGATAACGCCGCTGGGGTTAGGGCCAGGGCCGGGGCTACCGCCACTATTGCTCTCATATGCGCCGACGTCAGTATATCTTGAGACGGTCGGAGAAGGACGGGGCTGCCCACGTTCGTCGAACAGAGATCCGCCCTCTATGAAAACCGCATAAGCCGCATACCTAATATTCGGGTCGTCTATGGGTATTCTGTCAAGAGCGGGATTAACGGAACCCTCTGTGGTGTCGATCAAGGCTATCGTGTCGAGCGTTTGCGTTATGCCCCTTAGCGGCGCTGGCGTAATGTCCAAAGTCGATCCGGCCGAAGGAGGTATTGTACCTGATGTCGGCGCGTGCCATTTAGGTTCAAGGGCAGATTCAAACACAAGTCCTGGTGTAATTGCTGCCGAGCTATATACCGACGGAACAATATCTCTTAGATTGTTTACGTTGCCCTTGCTGACCGGATCGCGGACTAAAGTGTCGGCAATCCAATTAGTGTGCGGACTCTTGCCGCTACTGCCAATAAAACCATAATCTTGGATAATGTTATACCCAAGTGATTTGACGGAGTTAGTATCGCGTAAAATATCCTCTCCGCAATCCGGCCCCTCGTTGCCTACATATATACTGGCTCCCATATTGAGCCCTGTGGCTTTTGTGTAAAGAGCCCCGCCTTGTCCGGCTCTATTGTCGTAAAATGTGCTGTAGAGGATAACATTATTGGTACTGTCGCTTACTTGCGTATCCAGATAAACAGCCCCGCCATATCCCTGCCCCGCCTCGTTGTGATAGAAAGTGCAGTTTATAGCCTGAAAAATCGTTGAGTTTATATACGCCGCGCCGCCTTTCTGTCCGGTATTCCTCAAGACATTGTTTCTGAAAAGGCTACGATTTAAGGTGGCCCTTGCGCCGATCAGCGAGAGAGCGCCGCCATCCCCACCGGATGAATTGCTCTCAAATACGGACAAACTGATGGTTGTATTGCTGCCCGGTCCGGCTCCTAACCTGTAAATCGCTCCGCCGCTACCGGCTGTAGCGCTATTGCCAAGGAAAAAAGATGACGTTATATTGGCGTCGTATGCTCCCAAATACAAGGCTCCGCCGTAGTTTGCGGCAGTATTATATATAAAAGATGTGTTTTTGCTCTCCAAATATTGGCAAAATATAGCCCCCCCGCTGTCCGTAGCGGTATTTCCGGTTGCGCCATCGTAGCCGAAAACACAGTTGTTCACGTCACTCTTACTGCCGCTGTAAACAGCGCCTCCCGCGATAGCGGTATTGTTTAGAAAAATGCTCCTTATTAGCGTAGCGTCAAATCTGCTATAAAGAGCGCCGCCGTATTGCGCCGCCGTATTTGCCTTAAACTCAACGGTCGCGAGGGGTAGAGGCTCGACTTTAATATAACCGGCGTAAATAGCGCCGCCTCCATAATTTGGTGTTATGCTTTTAGAGCTGTTAGACGCGAAACTGCCCCCAGTGACAGTAACCCTAGCGGAGTTGGTATTGTTTATGGCGTAGACGGCGCCGCCCGAGTCATTGGCGGTGTTGCTCGCGAATGTGCCGCCGCTGATTGTGGAATCCGCGCCGGCGCGTATCGCCCCGCCGTTTGCCGTTGCGGTATTGTAACTAAGAAGGGTGGTTCCCCCGCTCACATTTACCGCGACAGAGCCGTATATCGCCCCGCCGTCGGCTGTGGCTTCGTTATATGTAAAGGTTCCTCCGCTTACAGTGACTGCGCCGGAGCCGTATATCGCCCCGCCGTTGACAGTGGCCTTGTTGGGTGTGATGGTTCCAAATTCTCCGCTGGTCACGTTTACCGCGCCGGCGCTATATATCGCGCCGCCACTACCGGTCGCGGTATTGCCGTCGAAATTTCCGCCGCTGACCGTTACTGTACCTACACTATCGCTATAAACCGCTCCGCCGTCGCCATTGGTTGTTTTGTTGTTCGTGAAGGTCAAATTAGCGCCAAGGGTCGGTAGCGCCACACTTGAGGCTATTGCGCCGCCATTACTGTCCGCGGTATTGCCGGTAAATTCTACCTCACTGGCAACGCTAAAATCGACCGTGCCTCCCGTGATGCTAATAGCTCCGCCACTTGCTGCGGTGTTAGTAGTAAAAGAGGTTTTCTCTCCAATAAACTCCAACTTTCCACTTCCAATGACGATCGCTCCGGCTGTGTTGCCGGTGAAGCTCACCCCGTTGAACGTCGTCGGTATGCTCGTCGCCGTTCCGCTTATAGTTACAGCTCTGACTGTTGTGTTACCGGTGAAGCTCGTTCCGTTGAACGTCGCTGTTCCGCTGTTGACGTTGACGGCTCCAGCCGTGCCGTTCTCAAACTTGTTGTTTGCTCCGCTGAACGTAGCCTCTCCGCCGTTGTTTACGGTAACGGCAGTAGTCGTGTTCCCTGAGAATGTGTTGCCTCCGCTGAACGTCGCTGTTCCGCCGTTGTTTACGGTGACAACTCCGGCTCCGGTGAACGTATTGCCGGTAAAATTGGCCTTGACGCCGGTTCCGGTTATAGATACAGCGCCGCCGGTGACGTTACTGAATGTGGTGCCAGTAAAATTGGCCGCGCCGCCTGTGATGGCTACAGCTCCGCCGTTTCCGCCATTGAAAGCAGTGCTACCGCTGAACTCGACCGTTCCTCCGGTTATAGCTACCGCGCCTCCAGTTACGGCATTGAACACGGTATTTTCAAATTTAACATTACCGGTGGTGATTGTGATAGGCCCTACGCCACCAAAAGCATTCGCTGCTGTGCCTTTTGAAATAGTGACATCTCGCCCCACCGAGACAGCACCTGTCGTAAGTGTAATCGTGCTATCAATGATAATATTCGCAATGGCGGTATCAGCTATAGCATCAGTAAACTCAATTAATGTGGTAACATTAGGGGAGGCAGCCCACCCCGTCCCCGCTCCCACCAAAATCACAAGAGCCGCTACGACGCTTAAAAATATCTTCTTCATCTCAATCTACCTCCGTTTCAAAAGCGCGGGCGCTAAAAATATCGCAGCCAAGGTCAGCAAGCCGCCGACGCCCGCCGAGCAACCGCTGCTGCCTCCGCCGTCTCCGCCGCCGCTTCTACTGCTGCCGCTACCGTCCGTCGGGGCGTATTCCTTGGGCGCGGTGAAGAACGTCATGTCCCAACGGCCATTTTCGTTTCCGTCCCTGATCAGGGTGTAGCTGTTGTCAGTCGGGGTCGCGTCGACGGTGTCGTTCACCAAGCGGACGACAGGCCGCGTCCCGCCGTCCAGCATCATTACGATAAAGTGAACCGTAATGACGTTTCGCTGTTCGTCCATAAATACCTTGACGGTCTTTCTGTAGGCGTCGGCGTCTTTCGATTCCTCTTTGAGCCACTTTATGAGGTCGAGATTAAAGCCCGTACCGCTTCGCAGAAAAACGCTGAAATAGTCCGAGAAAATATCGCGTATGTCGCCGCCGTCGCTGTTTCGGGAGCTGTTCAGCAGCTCAGTCCACACTCTGCTTACAATCTGGTTATCCTTGGAGAGGTTCAGAGTGACGTGAATCGGCAGCAAGCCGTTCGGCCCGAGCTTAGACGGAACGGCTGCGGAGAGCTCGAAGGAATTTACCACGTCGCTCGCCACGTATTTGTATTGCACGGCGCTCGGCATGGAGAACGGAGGCTCTTGCTGCTTGACGTCCTTCACGCCCATTATCGCGCCTACGTCTTTAAGGAAGTGATCCTCCTGGATGTTGGCCGGCAAGAACTTAAAGCCGTTGACGGTGTAGCTCGCTACCTTTGACGTGGTATCGGAGACCGCGCCGAAGTCGAGGCCGAAAACAGAGCGGTGCGATATGGTCATAGTTCTGAAATCCTGATATGGATCTACGGGATACACGTACATGGCCTCTTTGACGCCCTTGACGACGTTGAACTGCTGTCTGTAAGTGGTGACAAGTCCGGGCGGCATATGGCTCAGGTCGTCTAAAAAGTGGGGGTATTTAGAGACGTCGGGCGCGTCCGGAATGTCAAAAGCCCAGCGCGTGGGAGACATCGGAGAATAGGGAGCTTTGCCGTCGTAACGCTGTAACGCGTAGCGTATGCCGCTGTAGTTGGCCACGTCAGTCTGGAGACTGTAATTGATGGGGCCGTTGCTGTCGATTGGAACCTGCTGAATAGGCACAAAGACCCAGTCTTTGAACGAATCGGGCACAAAGTATTTGTTGCTCAGGCTGTCGGGGTCGTAGTCGTTTGCGACGCCCCACTTGAACTTGTCGCGAGCGACGATGTTTCCGTAACTGGCCGCTACGTTGGTATCGCGCATCGTGGAATTTATCCTGAGATAGGCTCTTGTGCCGTTGACGCTGTCCTCGGCCATGCCGTTATATACATTAGCGATGATGAATGGCACCTCAAGGGTTTGGGAGGGGGCGTTTTTGGGGTTTTGATGAAAGATGAAATTGCCCCGCACGGTTCTGTAGTCGCTCGGCCCGTTTGAGAATCTGATGTCATAAAGCTGATCCGTGTTGTTCGTTCCATTTGATGTTTTTTCTATTTTGTAAAAAGCCCCGAGCGAGTTGCCCACGACGACGTCCTGCGTAGAGTCTGCGTCATTACGCTGGTAGTAGTCAAAACTGACGCGAAAGTGCCCCTCGCCCTCCGGCAGCACCAAAAACAACGTATGTATCGGCTCTTTCGTCAGGCCCGACTTGCCAAAGCCGTTTGTCAGATATGCCGAGTCGCGGTCGTTAATGAAGTTCGCCTCCGTGTCCATCGAAACAACCGTGGACGCGCCGCCGGAATCTCCGCCTATAGTCACCGCCACCCATTGCGCCCCGACGCCCGACGCCCCGTTTTGCGGCGCGTTTTTAGAGAACACGTCGTCAAACCGATAAAGCGCCTCAGCGCTCCCCCGAACGCACAACATATAAGCGCACAAAAGCAATACCGCCGCTCCAATTTTTCTCAAAACCCAAAACCCCCCCCAGAATAAAATACGGCATTCAAGTCAATCTATGTAACGTCAGACTCAAAAGCACTTTACAGAAAGGATAAGCGAAGAACGAATATCGGGCAATCGAGTCGGCTATATAGACAAAATCTCACTCTCAGGCAAGCCCGTATATTTCATAACGGTTTCGACGGGAAGTTTGTCCGCGAGCATAGAGCGCGCCATAGCTAAGAGGGTTTCTTCTCTGCCCTTCTTTATGCCCTCCTTTATGCCCTCCTTTATGCCCTCCTTTATGCCCTCCTTTATGCCCTCCTTCATACCTTCTTGCTTGCTTCGTTCGCGAACAAATGTCCTAAAAGGCGTCTCCATATCCCGCAAGGCCATAGGTTTCTCCTCCTTCAAAACTTCTATTTCAAATTGATCCAGTTCCATAAGAGCATCTTCGTCGCTGATATGCAGTATGCCGTCAATAAAAGCTAAGAAATCATCCTTGTTGGCTCTGCTCCAGTTGTACCTGTTCAGAAGCGTCAGGAGTTCTTTGAAAAACACAAATTTCTTGCGCTCGTCGCGCTTCGCTTTTATGGCGCACTGCCCCGCGTAAAGAGCCAAGTCAAAAGGGTTATCGCTGTTCTTTAGTTCCGCCGAGTCTAAATCCGCTACGACTATTCTGTTGTAGCGATACGTAATCTCACTGCCGAAAAGACGCGACTTATAAAAGGGCGCTTCGTCAGGGCTTCGCTTGTCCGTCACTATCGCAAGTCCCACGACGGGCTCTTTTTTGTTTGAAAATATCAGCGTCATATACAAAAACATACGCTTTGCCAGATCGCCGCCGCCATTGCCTTGAAGCTCGCAATGAAGCAAAACGCAAGCATATTCACCATTCAACAATGGAACAGACGCCAATAAATCAGCTACGCGCAGATTTGTCTTCGTTCTTCGCGCCAAGCTCCGCAGTTCTTTATCCAAAAACATTGGAGGCTTACTTTTGTCAGCGCACACGTAGAGCTCTGGAATACAGCGCAAAAGCATCTCATAGAAAAAGCTCATTACGAGTTCTTTCCAAAGGGCGTCTTTGTTTATTTGCGCGCTACGAGTTTTGCCCGTTTCACTCAACCCCTGCACATCCTCCG